>JAZDIS010000158.1:0-5600 GCA_043804705.1 Pseudomonadota bacterium
CGGCCGATGACAGCTAAGCGAGCGCAGAGCGAGACTGCGAAGCAGATGCGGTGCTGCTGGGCAGTTACGTTTATTTGAGGGTTTTCAGGTAGCGATAAAAAGGCGAGTCCGGAGAAATCACCAGCCTGGTGTTTTCCCCCATGGTCTTGCGGTAGGCGTCCATGCTCTTGGAAAAGGCATAGAACTCAGGATCTTGATTGTAGGCCTCCGCATAAATCCTGGAGGCTTCGCCATCGGCCTTGCCTTTGATTTTCTGGGACTCGCGGACGGCCAGGGAGCTGACCTCCCGCAACTCCCGCTCCAGCTTGCCGAGGATCTCCGATTTCAATCCCTCGCCGGTGGAGCGCTTTTCCGCCGCGATCCGTTTACGCTCCGAGATCATCCGCTCATACACCCGCTGCTGGACCGTGTCGATATAGTTGACCCGTTTGAACATCACATCCACCAGCTCGATGCCATACTTGGGCGTGACCTTGGAGGCGGCGGCATGGATCATGGCCGAGATTTTATCCCGTCCATAGCGGATCCGCTCATCCTCGCCCACGGGCCCAAAGCCCATGGCTTCCGGATCCCAATCCGAACTACGGATGATCTCAACCAGGTCATTCTTGTTGACCAGATCCCGAACCGTACCGTCGATAATATCATCAAGGATGGTCTGAGCCCGTTGCTCGTTGTTGACCGCCTGCAAAAAAACCAGGGCGTTGGATATCCGCCAGCGCGCCGTAACATCCAGATAGACAAAGGTCTTGTCATTGGTGGGAACCTGATTCGGATCCCCGTCCCAGATGAGGATCATCTTGTCGAAAAAAGTCACCTCCTGGATAAAGGGAATCTTGAATTTCAACCCGGCCTCGGTAAGGGGCTTGCCCACCGGACGGCCGAACTGGGTGATCACCACCTGTTTGCCCTCGGGCAGAATGAAAAACGCATTGAACAGCGCCACTCCCACCGCAACCACCACCGCTATCGCAACCCCACGCAGTATTCTGTTCACTGGCTTCCCCTGTTATTTTCGTCCAATTCGGCATCAAGCCGGATGGTTATTTTTTTTGGACTGCGGCGATTCCTGAAAATACCCGGCTCTGCTAGGGCGCCTTCGGCGTGGCCTTGCTCCCGCCCCTCACATCGAGAAACGGCAACAGCCCTCCCTTATCCCCGTCAACCACATAGATCTCGGAAACCTTGGGCAGAACCTCCTGCATGGTTTCCAGATACATCCGCCGGCGGGTGACATCCTGCCCACCCTTGTATTCCTTGAGGATGGACAGGAAACGGGAGGCCTCGCCCTGGGCCAGATTCACCCGCTCCACCGCGTAGCCCTGCGCCTCTTCCAGCATCTTTTTCGCATCGCCCCGCGCCTTGGGCACCTCCCGGTTATAGGCCTCCTCCGCCTCGTTCACCAGCCGTTTCATATCCTGATCCGCCTCGTTGACCTCATTGAAGGCGGGTTTCACATGCTCCGGGGGATTAACATCCTGAAGCTGGACCGTGACGATCTTCACTCCGGCCTGGTAGCGGTCCAGAGACTCCTGAACCTCGCGCTGGGTGGCCGCCGCCAGCATTTCCCGGTTGCTGAGCACATAATCAAAGGTCATGTTGCCGACAATGCGGCGCAGGGCAACCTCGGAAATATCGCGAACCGCCTGCTTGACATCCTTGACCTTGAAGGCAAAGAAAATGGGATCCTGCACCTTGTACTGGATGATCCACTCCAGATCGATAACATTGCGGTCGCTGGTGAGCATTAGCGATTCGGCGCCGTAGCCGGTCTTCTCAAATTCGGTGCGCTGCCCCGGAGTCTTGGTTCGAAAGCCGAACTCCTCCTTGCGGACGTTTTCCACATCGACCTTGATGACCTCGTCCATGAAAGGCAGCTTGAAATTGAGCCCCGAGGAGGTAGTTTTGACATATTTGCCAAACCGCAGCACCACGCCCTTTTCCCCCGGAGCGATGGTATAAAAGGCGGAATAAAGGAAGTTACCCAGAAAAAAAATGCCGATGACCAGACCGATGCCGCCGAAGCGGCCAAGAAGACCGGCCCAGGGGATATTGGGTGTCGGACGTCCGGGAGTGCCGGCTCCGCCCTTCGCCCCGCCGCCGCTACTCACTCCGTCAAAAAACTCCTTGATCTTGCCAAGCAAAAGGGCAATAACCTCTTCCGGGGTTTGCGGGCCTCTTTTCTTGCCCCAAGGTGGCTGCTGATCATCAAAGGCCATGAGCTCAACTCCTTTTTTCAAAAAATTCGTATCGGATTTCCATGCAACACGGACACCGTCAGCCCATGCCTGACCTTAGCGCATCATCTTACTCCAAGCCCGGCTGTAACGCTTCACTTTATCAGCCTTCCCAAGGATACAGGGCATACAGCCAGCACCCGAACACCATCGCCAGACTGCCGAGAAAAAGCAGCCATTGCCCAACCGGAGCAAGAACCCGCCTCCCGGCAAGGCCAAGGGCGGCAATGATCACCCCGATCAGAAGGCCGACGCCGACCCCCCAAAAATGCGCGCCCAGATCGGTCCTCTCTCCGGATGACCCCATGAGAGCCAGGAGGCTTGCCGCGCTGCCCAGGGCAAGCACCATCTCCTGCCAACCGCCGATCCGGCGCAGACGCATGCCGCTCAACATGCCGACCATGCCGAAAACCGCAGTGGAGAAGCCAATGGAATGATAGAGATCATCATGAAAAAACACATTGATGGCATTGGCCAGAACCCCGGTGAGCAGCACCGAAAACCAGGCAATGCCGCTGCCGAGATGCCGGCAGAGGGAATAGACCAGCAGGCCGCCGAAGAATACATTGCCCAGCAGGTGCACGCTGTCCGCATGCAGGGTCAGGGCGGTGACCAGCCGCCACCACTGCCCGTCGTTCATCACCTGGGCCCTGTCGAGGGCACCGCCGGCAAACCACTGGCTGTGGCTCTCCCAGCCGCCGGTAACGGCATGGAAAACAACCAGCCCGCCCATAACCGGCAGCACGGGCGGCGCATGCTCGACAATGGCCTCCCGCTCGGAGGATGTCGGCCGCTCCGGGGGCCAGTTGCGATTTTCTTCGGTAAAAAGTAGCAGCTCTTCCGCGGCGCGGGAAACATCTTTCGCTGAAACCAAAAGCTGCCAGCCCGCCTCGCCATGGCGCAGACGATGCTCGATATCCGCGGCGTCCAGCACCAGGGACCAGAGGTGGGCCACGTCCGCCGCCGGAGTCAGCCCGACGGACACCCACCCCGAGTAGCGGTCATGCCAATACCCAGACCCCTCCTCGGACTGCGCACCCATCCGCTATTCCCCGTCGAATTTCAGCGCCTCACCCTGGGCCCCCTTCCGGGAGAGCATGACAATGTCAACCCGCCGGTTGAGCTTCCTCCCTTCTTCAGTGGCGTTGTCCGCGATGGGCCGGTATTCGCCATACCCGGTCACGGACAGCTTGGCGCCCTTAAAACCGTGTCTATCGATGAGATAGTGGACAATGCTGTTGGCCCGGGCGGCAGACAGTTCCCAGTTCGAGGGAAAGGCCGGGGAGTTAACCGGCACATTATCGGTATGGCCTTCGATGCGGAGGGTATTGGCATAGCGGGAGATGGAAGTGGCGATCTTGTCCAAGATGGGCAGGGCGTCCGCCTGCATCTTGGCGGTGCCGGAGGGGAAGAATCCCGCCTCCTTCAGGCTGATCACCAGGCCGCGCTCGTTGACGTTCAGCTGCACCTCGTTTTTGGCCCCATATCCCTGGAGATTGTCCTCGACCTCCTTCTTGATCTGGCCGAACTCCTGGGCCTCGGCGGCGGCAGCGGCCTCATCCTGGGCCTGAGACGGCACCGGCTGCTCTACCGCTTCGGGAATCAGGCCAAAATCCTTATTGCCGATAACCTTGAGCGCCGGAGTCAGGGTCTGGGGCCCGGAAAAAGAGGATTGAATGGAGGCCTGCACCTCCTCCATTTTTTTCTGGTCCACGATGGACATGGCATAGAGCATTACAAAGACGGCAAAAAGCAGGGTGATGAAGTCCGCATAGGAGACGAGCCATCGCTCCAGATTCGGTTCCTTCTCATGGTGTTTTTTCTTTGTCGGTCTGGTCATGAGCCACCCGCACCTCGGCTGTAAATCAGGACTCCGCTGGTCAGGGTAAAGCCCCGCAAGCGTTTTTCGATCATCCTGGGGTTCTCCCCTTTCTGGATGGCAAGAAGTCCCTCAATCACTATTTCCCGCTGGAGAATCTGCTCCTTCAATCTTTTCTTGAGCTTGGTGCTGATGGGGATGCAGACAATGTTGGCGGTCATCAGGCCGTAGATCGTGGCCACGAAGGCCACGGCAATGCCCGCGCCAAGCTTGGAGGTGTCGGAAAGATTGTTCATTACATGGATCAGACCCAGAACAGCGCCGATAATGCCGATGGTCGGGGCAAAACCGCCTGCGGCCTCAAACACCTCGGCGCTGACCTTGTGCCGCTCTTCGAAATTGGTGAGCTCGATCTGCAGGACCGCCATGACCTCTTCGGGATCCATACCGTCCACCACCATTTCCAGACCCTGGCCAAGAAAGCGGTCCTTGACCCGCTGCGCGTCCTGCTCCAGGGTTATCAGGCCGTTCTTCCTGGCGGTGCTGGCAAAACCGACCAGCTTGCCGATCAGATCCTCCGGATCTTCCTCCTGGGGGAAAAAGACCGTGGCGGCGCTGCCGAAGGCCCGCAGAAGATCCGGGAGGGGAAAGGAGACAAAGGTCGCGCCGAAGGTTCCCCCCAAAACGATAAGGGCCGCAGTGGGCTGGAGAAGGGCGTCGATGTGGCCCCCTTCAAGAAGCTGGCCGCCGATCACGGCTCCGAAGCCCATAAACAGGCCGACAAGGGTAGCGATATCCATATGCTGTGCGACTCCGTTGAGTTATCCAAGGGGAAATGCCGGTATTATAGCACGGTTCCCCCATCCCTGGTCAACAAAAAGAGAGGCGGACGCCGCAGAGACAGAAACAGGCTGCGGTATTGACATCCAGGCGTGCGCACGGCAAAAAAAAAGGCCATGCCGAAGCATGACCAGATTTTTACCGCAAAATATTTTTCAAGATGGTGCCGAAGAGAAGACTCGAACTTCCACGAGGAAAACCCCACTAGGCCCTGAATCCTTCCCCAGGGTTTCAAGCAACCGCTTGAAATATTTCAACACTTTAAAATCATAAGAAAAAATCAATAGACAATTTTCTGGAAAATTCCGGATTTTCTGCCATTTCGATAGTTTTCTTTAGCCATTCTTTAGCGAGAAATCCGGAAAAAGAGCCACTAACGAAAGGGATTTTAAGTCCTCCCTATGGCCATTTGACAAATCTATCAAATTCGACAACTTACTGATTTCAAACTGAAAAATGCTTAAACATTTTCAGACAATATTCTTCATTTTTAACCATTTTCTAACTTTTCCGTCCCCAGATCGTTCCCAAAATTCGAATCCCAGGTCCGAGTTTTATTGCTCTAGTACCCCACCCACCATTTCAAGATCTGAAGCCGAATTTCTTTTAATTTATTGAGGGGCAATTGTCAATCTGCGATAAAAACGAGCCGATTGCGGACAAAATTGACGCACAAGGGGCTTTACATTATCAGCAATACCATC
>JAZDIS010000159.1:0-14707 GCA_043804705.1 Pseudomonadota bacterium
GCTTGCAGGCTGAAAACAAAGATCATAACCAAATAAATTAAATACCGTCTCATGTGATACCTCCTATTCATTTTAAACGCTTATTAAGTAAAATGACAACGCTGATCACGCCAGGGCTGCCTCCATCAACCAAAAAAGATATTGGAAATAACAAGCCGATCATTTTTATTTCTGTTCCTGCATCAAGAAGTCCTTTCGGTTTGACTTCCTTCTTGATATTCGCTGCTCTAATAGTCCACACTTATGATCAGCGTGCGACAACGACCTCGGCGACGAGACGGCCGGTGGCCATGCTCGCGCTGGTTAGATCAATGCCTTGATCCACGATCTTGCCATTCCGGATGGTGAGCCCCGACCGGAAGGGATGGCTTTGTACCTTGGCGAAGCCACTGGCTTCGATTGCCGAAGGTATGCCGTGCTGAAGGTGCATACGCATCTCCAGGTGGTTTCCGACGGCACTTTGCACACCGTTTCCGTATACGATGCCAAGGCCGTGGCGGCGGGCATCATCCAGCATCTCCGCAGTCCCGGTCATGCCCGGATGCTTGCACAGTTTGAGCTTGACGTGTTTTGCCCCGCAGTCGACAGCCCGGGTAATATCGGCTTTTGTCCAAATCGACTCATCAAGCATAATCGGAAAGGTAGTGGCCGCGATAAGCTGCGCACACTCGGACCACATCTCAGGCTTGAATGGTTGCTCAAGAAGGGCCATGTCACCCAAATCCTCGAGGCGGCGGCACAGATCAAGAGCGTCCTTCGGCGAATAGGCCTGGTTCGCATCAAGACGCAGACTGCCACCGGGGGGCAATTGCGCCGCTGCAGCGCGTACCAGGGTCTCCTCGATTTGTGGAGACCGGCCCGCCTTTAACTTAAACACAGTAAAGCCCGCTTCTATCAAGCGCCGAGCCTCTACCGCAATCGCGTCCGGGCTGTCGCCGGCGCAAAGACCGGCCAGGAGGACCTCGGTCGGGAGTGGTGTCAGGAACGCATCGGTCTCTCCCTCAGCCCATGTCTCAAAGGCGCAGATAATCCCGCTGGCCGTAAAAGGACATCTGCCGGTCAGTTGTTCCGAGATCTCATCCACCGCCTTTCCCTTGGACAATTCCCTTGTGATCCCGGCCAGGGTGCTGATCGCTTCTGCAACCGTTTCGCCACCGTATCCAGGCAGTGGCGTAATTTCGCCATAGCCCGTTCTGCCGTCACCTTCAACGGCAACATAGATCGTTTCGAATCGTTCCAAGACTGCAAAAGAGAGGCGGTAAGGCTTTTGCAAGGGCAGACTGTGGTGCCAGGCGCGGAAAGTCAGTTTCATAAAACATCCTTATGATCGTTGAGTGAAGGTAAAATTACTAATTATTCTATGTTAAGCCGAGGATATTTTCTCCAAACGGCTGAAACTCCCAATACGATTTATCTATGGGGAAGACCATTTCAGCTGCCATTTCTCCCATGGCGATCACCATCTCTAAACACCGGCGGCGGCGCTCGTGGTTATGCCAATCCGCATGCCAAGGCCCGGTAATCTCGCGGCACAAAGTCGTGCCGAAACGCCGTTTAAATTCATGCGGGAGTCGGTTGAATATTCGATATAGTCCCGGTTTACCGTAAAGTTGCGCCTTTTTTTCATCTAACTCCCCGCAAGGAGGGTACCGACGTCCATATGCAAGGCCGACTGCTGCAATTGCACCATTCAGTGCGCCACAAGTACCGCCAAATAGCCCGCCGCCGGAACCAAAGCCGCTGACCACACAAAGTGTCTCGGGCGGCAGGCCTGTATCCAGTTCTGATAAAATGGCTTCGAAAATACTTTCCGAGCAACTCATCTGCAGCTCGTAATTATCTCGTATCCGTTTTATTACCTTAGCAAGTATTTCCTTCCTGACCATATTGCTCTCCTTAAACACAAGATTTGCAGATTTCCAAAATATCGAAACACGCCATCTCATAATCGGCTTTAGCGGAAACCATCTCTTCCCTCTCCTTAATCTTGCCTGCGTTGTACTCTATAATCTCCTTGCCGAAAGGCAGGTGGCCGGTCCGAAGATACCGTACCGCCCCCTTCCCATCACGCACCGGAATGACAGCACCCTGTGTGTGGATATTCGGCGCCCAGGGGATATCGATGGTACCGGCTTCGAATGCGCGCACCACGCCCACAGCCACATCTCCGTCACCCAACTCCAGTGCTTTGTCGACGATGGCTATAGCCTCACAGCGGATCATTTCCATTTCCATCCTGATTTCCTTATCCAGAGGTAATCTGAATTTTCGCATCATCGCGATGGCCTTCCGGGTTGCTCTTACCCCGGCGGCGTTGGCCTCCATGGTTGGAATGCCAATGGCCTCATGGGATGTCTTTGTGATGACCTGGGTGGCGCCACCGAGGACGGCAATGATCGCGCCCATGACGATCACGCTGAAGGCCTCGGATTCGTTGGTCGGAAAGGCCTGCATCCACTGGTGGGTGGCCACGGAGATGAACATGTCGTTGATTCCGGTTTTTTTCAGATAATGCTGGCAGACGTCCTCATAAACCCTCAGGGCAGCCACATCCTGCGCGATGTCCAGGTTCTGCGTCAAACCAACGCTGTAGTGGCGCACGCCCTGACCGGCCGCCAACAGCGTTTCGAGGACGCCGACGGCGACACCGATGCCCGGCGGAATCAAAGTGCCGGTCAGGAACCCTGGCTGTTCACGATGGATGACGACTCCTTGCTCGGCATAATACGAACAAAGACGATCCAGGTACTGGTAATTCTTGATCCCCTCCTCAAACGTCATGGTCTTGATATACGAACAGGGATAGGAGATTCCTGCACCAAGGTACCCGGAGAAACCAGCGGCAATCGTTATTTCGGACGTCAGGCGCGGATACGGCGTGCCCGACAGAGCCATGATGGGTCTGTCGACCGCGTCCACAACCCGCCGGACTTTGCCGGGACCATAATTGACCACGGGAAGACCGTTGAGCATGGATCGCCCTGCTTTTATGCTCTCATCAATCCCTCTTTGGGCTTCATGAAACTTCATGTTTCGGGTGTACGTATCCGTGGTGGTCGGCAGAAGATCTGCACCGCCGTCATCCTGCAGGCATCGCAGCAGCCGGATGTGCTCCTCGATTATGGCCACGCCTCCGCGGGGCTGCACCAGAGTACGCCCCTCCTGTTTGGCCTTGCGGACAACCTTTGCGTAGTTCTTGTTGTCCGGCAGGCTAAGATGATAGGCCACCGCCTCTTGCGTATCGACCTCCTTGCCTGTTGGCCAAAGCGCAAGCGCTTTTTCGCGTTCCTTCTTGAAATATTCATCACTCCAGCGTTCATTAGATAGCTTCACAGGGACCTCCGATCTCCAATCTCCTCAAGTACTTCTTAGCAATTCTCAAGGCTTTGTCCGGGTACATTTCCGCCATCAAACCGACAGCATACAGAATATATTTTTCGTCGATGAATAAATCAGGCCGCTTCGGTTTGAGCGAAAAGGGTTTATTTTCAGAATAGAGCGTTTCTCTAAGGACGGATTCCGGAACAGCTCCGAAAACCAGCGGCCCTCCGGTTCCGATCACGGTCTTGATACCACGCAAGTCTTTGCCGTATTGAAGATGAAGCGACCCAAGGGGGCCGAAGGCCACCTCAATCACGCCCGCATGCCTTTCCATAGCCAGCCGGGCGGCAGCCCGGGCAAGTTCCACATCAAGCGTTCGCTCCGCATCCGAGGCCGGAAGGCTCGCCGGTTCTATGTTCAACTTTTTCACAGCATGATCCAGATCAGGGACGATCCCAAACATTTGCTTGCGAAATTTTTCTTTGCCTGCCGCTTGAACGATGGTCGCGGCATTATAGCGCATGCCCAGATCTCCCTCGACCGTCCTTTTAATGTAGGGTTCGGGCAGGCCCTTCTGGATCATGCCAGCTTGGGTGGGAGTTCCTAGACTGACAGAGTGGATATCTGTTGTTGCTCCTCCGATATCCACGATGACCAGTTCTCCGAGCCCGGGTTCGTTGTCAGTGCCTTCGGCCAGCAGTTTGGCCGCGTTCAATACGGCTGTGGGTGTGGGCATCAGGATGCTGTCGATGAATTGTTCTGCATTCTTAAGCCCTTTGGCAGCGACGATTCTGCGGATGAAGAGCTCGCGACTGATCGATCGAACCTGCTCCACTTTCAACACCCCGATCTCGGGCATCACGTTTTCCGTGATCGCCACCTCTTTGCGGCCGGCGATCAGGATCCTTCGGACTTCGTCGGAGCAGACCTTATTCCCCGCGTAAACGATTGGCGCATTCAGGTTGGCCCCGGCAATGGCCTCTGCATTACGGACAACGATCTCCCGGTCGCCGCCGTCTGTACCGCCGGCCAGCAGGATGATGTCCGGGGCCGCGTTTTCCAGCTCCCGGATCTCTTTTGCCGTCAGCTGATAAGCATAAACACCGACAAGCTTGGCTCCTGCGCCAAGAGCGGCCCGCGTGGCTGCCTCCACCGTCAAATCGGGAACCAGGCCGATGGCGATCATCCGCAAACCGCCAGCAGCGCTGCTGGATGCAAGCTTGTGATGGTACGCGGGTGGTTCACCAAGAATCCGGCCGATATCCTCGAGGCCAAACTTTAAGCCAATGGTGATATCGGTTTCAACGGTGGTCGGACTCTGGACGCGGCCGAGCACTTTTTCGGCAGCAAGATCCACCAGAACTATCTTGGTGAAGGTACTGCCGAAATCGATAAACAGAGCGTGATCAGTTTTCATCGTTTATTCTCAGATCCTTTTTGAGATCAGAAACGACCCGTTGAATGGCGACGCCGGGTGGATAGACGCGGTTGAATCCCATATTAAGGAATTTTGCATGCGTGCTCTCCCAATCCTGCTTGCCCACCACTAAGTTCCCACCGACCACCAGGTGGATCTTCCCTTTGCCTGCCTCTATGCATTTATCTCTGAACCCCCGGCAGTCGAGCTCACCGTGGCCGCACAAAGACGAGATCATGATGGCGTCGGCGTTCGTCTCTATGGCCGCTTTGATGAAATCTTCCGGGAGCACGAAGGTGCCGATGTTGACCACGTTAAAGCCGGCGTCCTTTAGGGCATATGCTATGATCTTATTTCCAACCACGTGGGCATCGACACCGATAACACCTAAAATGACCGTCTTATGCATTTTACCGCCTCCATGTTCCAGCATTCCTCTGAAGAAAATAACCGGGGAATTGCATTCTCTATTCAATAATCAACCCGCAGCAGCAGCTTGCCCTTGCTGCCCCTGGACTCCAGTAACTCGTGGGCCTGTCGAACATCAGCCAAAGGATACTCCCGATCAATGGCTACCGTCAACTTTCCATTCACAACTGCTTTAAATAAATCATCTGCCCGCCAGCGGACTTCTTCGGCTGTGGCATTATAGTCGGCCAGATGCGGGCGGGTGAAAAAGATTGAACCTGCTTCCGCAAGTTCCATGGGATCGATGACAGTTACCGGGCCCGAACTCGCGCCGAACATGATGCACAGCCCCCGTTGCTTCAATGAGCGAATGCTCTGATGAATGGTGTCCTTGCCAACCGAGTCGTACACCACATCGACTCCTTTGCCTCCGGTAATATCCATTGCGGCCTCACGAAAAGCATTATCACGATAAAGGATCGTATGATCTGCACCGCATGCCTTTGCAATGCCAGCCTTCTCCTTACTTCCAACCGTAGTGATGACCGTTGCTCCCCTCAGTTTGGCGAGTTGAACCAGCAATTGACCGACGCCGCCAGCTCCGGCGTGGATCAGACAGGTATGGCCTGGTTCGAGGGCGAACGCTGAGTGGGTCAGGTAATGGGCGGTGGAGCCCTGCAGCATGAGCGCTGTCGCCAAAGGGAGCGACAGCTGATCAGGAATTTTTACGAGGCGAAAAGCAGGTACCGCCGCGTATTCAGCATAGCTTCCCCGGGCAAGACAATAAGCAATGCGATCGCCTGGCATGAAACCTTCCACGCCTTCTCCCAATTCGGCCACGGTCCCTCCTGCTTCCAAGCCGAGAATCATAGACAGCTGGGTCTGGTAGGTATTCGAGCGGATATAGTTGCCGCGACGCATGTAAATATCTATGAAATTAACCCCGGCGCAGGCGATTTTAACCAGGACTTCCCCTCTTCCCGGACTGGGCCGTTCAGTCTCTGTAGTGATTAGTTCCTCGGCACCGCCGAAGTATTTAATAGTGATCGATTTAATAGTGATTCCTCCACAAGGGTTTTTATGATCAGATATCGGATTGCTTTCTCCTCTACCCCCAGGCAAAACCTTAAGCGAAAAGTTTTTTATAAATTTCGGGCAGCCTGCGTTCAGCTTCAGCCTTAACCTCGAAGTACCGGTGACCGCCATGGCTGTCCATGGCCACGGTCAAGGGACCGAAGTCTTTCACCTTGAATTGGTAGAGCGCCTCGGGGTGCAGGTGCTCCCAAAAGACCTCCTCTACTTCCTCGATCTGCTCGGTCTCCAAGGAGGCGGCTCCTCCGACGATGGCAAGATAAACCGCTCCGAATTTGCCCATCGCATCGAGGCTTTGCTGATACTGTCCGCCTTTGCCGATGACGGCACGTACCCCGCATTTCTCCAGCAGCAGGGGCGTGAACCGGTCCATGCGGGTGCTGGTCGTCGTACCCACGCAGATCTTTTCCCACTTGGCATCGACCTTGCGCAAGCTAGGCGCCGTGTGAATCACGGGGCAATCGGCCATATCCACAGGGGACTCATGATTCTGGTCAAACATGTAAATCTGGGTCAGATCCCGTATCCCAAAAAGGGTTCCGCTGAAATAGATGATGTCGCCGATGATAAGCCGTCTTATCTCTTGCTCTGAAAAGGGAGTTTTCAAATAGTATGTCGCCATAATTCCTCTCTCTAACCCTAAAATCCGTATTCGACGCCGCCGTCGGGGTGAATGGTCGCGCGCGCCCGGCGGGCTGGCCAGCATTGGGTGTTCACGGCCACAGGATTCTGGGTGATATGCGTGTAGGCCCACTCGATGTGCACCGCCAGTGTTGAAATGTCACCGCCCAGACCCATAGGCCCGATCCCGGTGGCGTTGATTGCATCTTCCAATTCTTGTTCCATCTCGGCAATTAAAGGCTCCCGGCTGCGTTGGCCCACGGGCCGTGCGATAGCCTCCTTTGCCAACCGCATCACCAGATCGGCCGTACCCCCGATGCCCACTCCGATGATGCCCGGAGGGCAAGGGTTGCTGCCCGCGGCCACGAAGGCATCCAGCACGAACTTTTTCAGGGCGTTCTTTCCGTCGGCCGGAATGAACATCTTCATGGTGCTCATATTCTCCGATCCGGATCCTTTGGGCACCATTAGCATCTCCAGGCTGTCGGAGCCCTCTACGAAATCCCAGTATATCACCGGCAGGCCGCGACCCACTGAATTTTGTGGATTTACCCGGGTAAGGATATGGGTGGAGCTGCCCCTGAACGGAAACTCCAAGGTAGCACGGCTGGCACCCTGAGTCAGGCGCTTTTTTATCTCGGCCCCGTTCCAGGGAAAATCGCTTCCCACCTTGACAATATAGATGGGCAGGCCGGTGTCCTGACAAACCAGGGTCTTTTTCCTGTCTGCGATCTCAATCGCTTTGAACATGGCCTTGAAAATTTCCTTGGCCGGAGGATGGCTCTCGCGTTCGGAAGCCCTTTTCAGGGCTTCGCGCACATCGGGAGGCAGGTCTGTCAAAGCCTTGATATAAAGCTGTTTGGCAACTTCTTCCACCAGGTCATATTTAAAATTGTTCATCGTAATTGTCTCCAGTCATGGTTGGCCATGCCTACCGGCAGGCAAAGTTGGCTTTGCCGCAGTCCAACTCTGAGGCCGTTGGGGTCCTGGCTGTCGGTCGCGATCGGCCTTCCAGTATCTACCGGGTCGGCGATGCTGCCGAATTCGATCGTTCAAGAAAGCGTTATCGGTGGCGCATGATGGCTCCGGGCAACGCTCGGTACCCTGGCAGGTAAGAAGAGGAATCGAATTCGGCAGTATCGTCATGGGTTACGCGCTCTCGTAGAGTTTAGTGAGCACGAATTCTTGGTGACCTAGTACCTCCTGGGCCGTTAACCGGCCGTTGCACGTGCGCACCAGCATGTCCAGCAAATGATCGCCGGCATCCTCCAGGGTCAGCTCACCGCGTAGAATCGCCGAACAGTCGTAATCGATGTGCTCGACCATGTCCTTGACCGTACGCGGATTGGCCGAAAGTTTAATCACCGGTTCGATTGCATTGCCGATGATATTACCCTGACCGGTAGGGAACAAATGCGCGACGAAGCCACCGGCAGCCCATAGCGTTACGGCTTCGGCGGCGGCGCTGGAGGTGTCCATGTACCACAGCCCGGGACCGGTGGGGATTTCGGCCTTGTCCAGCACACCCACGTAGCTGACCTTCTTGCCGATCTTCTGCAGGTTGCCGAAGGCCTTCTCCTCGATGGTCGTTAAACCGCCGGCGATGTTGCCTTTAGTCGGCTGGCTGCCGGAGAGATCGTCTGTTTTATTGCGGTCGATCATGGCCGCATAGCGATCGAACAGATTCATAAAAGCTTGACCGATCTCGGGCGTGGCCGCACGGGCCTTGCAGATCGTCTCCGCACCTGTGATTTCGGAAGTCTCCCCGAAAGAGCAGGTACCACCCATGGCTACGAGTTTTTCAATTGCGTTGCCCACGGTGGGATTGGAGGCCAACCCGGAAGTGGTATCCGATTCGCCGCATTTAACGCTGACCCAGACCTCGCTCAAATCGCATGCTTCACGTTTGAACTCACTGGCCCAATGCATGAACTCCTTGGCTTTCCAGCTGGCCATCTCCACGGTCTTGATCTCGCCGTGGCGTTCGATGGAGAAACCAGCTACCGGCTTGCCGGTCTTGGCAATGCCTTCCACGATAACGTTGGTCCACTGCGGTTCGATGCCGATGACAACCACCGCGGCCACGTTGGGGTTCGCGCCTGTACCGATCAGGGTGCGAAAATACAGATCCAAGTCTTCACCGAACTGCAGCCGCCCATAAGCGTGCGGGATCGCCTTGCAGCCTTTCACGTTGAAGGCCACCTTCTCGCAGGCCGAGTTGCTCAAATCGTCCAGCGGAAGGATTACGACATGATTACGGATGCCCACCCGCCCGTTTTCACGACGGTAGGCCATTACTTTGGAAGTTGCCATTATCTACCACCTCCTTGTTTTTAGATTGTGAATGTGAACGTGATCGCCTTTGCTGAATGCCGCGACCACCCTGCCGATGTCGTGACCATATTTGATCACGCCGTCGTTCACAGCGTGGGCCTTGAGCGCAATCTTGTGGCCCAGGGGAATGTCTTGGTTGGCTTTGAGTTTGAGCTTCTTCTGGCTGTCCATGAAAAGACCTTCGGCGGTCTCACCGGCCTTGATCTCTACCGTAGCGACACCCACCGTATCGGACTGCTCGTGCATTAAAAACTGAATCATCTGCTTCCTCCTTGGTTAATGAAATGAAGTTTGACATCTTTTGGCGCCGACAGCGCCGGTTCTGACTGAATCCTGCCTTTGCGGACATTCTCGGCCGTAACGGCACGAAGGTCTCCCTGACGCGGATCCAGCGCCAGTATAAATTCGGCCAGCTCTCTCAGGTTTTCGGAGGGCAGGTCATACTTGGGCATAACGGACATTCTGATGATCTGCTGCGGGTCTTTAATGTACCGCATCAGCGCTTCCACGGTGCGATCCTTGGCGGCCATGTTTGACAGGTCCGGGCCTACGCGCCGCCCGCCGCGGTTGTTAATATTGTGGCAGTAAGAGCATTCACGCTCCACATATATTGACAACCCCTGAAGTTCACCTGCTGTCAGAGATCGGTCTGGAATGGTCACGGTCCGGCCATACGGCTGCACACCGGCAAAAGCGGTAATGGTCAGATAAACTAAGGCAACAATTCCGCTTATACCGAACCCCGCCGCCAGGGGTCTGTCTGCCAGCTGCCGCAAGGAAGAGCGGCCGAGCCAGGGAACGGTAAAGAGAATCGCCACTCCCATCAGGGGGATCACCAGGGACCCCAATACTTCCCATCGGCCGGGAAAATAGGTCAGCAGTTGAAAAAGCCACATGTAATACCACTCGGGTCGCGGCTGGTAGGCCGGGTCTATTGTGCCGGCCACCTTTTCCAGCGGCACATGGCCATAAACGGAGAGTCCCACCAGCCCCACCAACATCAGCGCAAAGGCCACCGAAGCTCGTGACAGGTGTTCGGGATAAAAACGGTTGATCCGCACAGGAGTTTCCTCGGATTCGCTGTCCGCCGTCATGCCGTGAAGACGGACCAGATAGATATGCACGGCTGATGCCATCAGCATAAGCGCTGGCAGGATCAGCATGTGTGTGGCGTAAAATCGCGAGAGGGTCAGCCCGGACACACGATCGCCACCCAGCAGGATGCGCGTAGCCATCTTGCCGAGAATCGGAATGTCGCGCGCAATGTTGCTCGACACCACCGTAGCCCAATAGGCCTTCTGATCCCAGGGCAGCAGGTACCCGGTGAAGCCCATACCCAGCGTGAGCAGCAATAACAACGCACCCAAAACCCAGGTCATCTCCCGGGGAGCTTTGAAACTGCCGATGAAGAAGTTATGCAGCAGGTGACAAACCACCAGCAGCACCATGGCCCCGGAGCCCCAGTGATGGATACCGCGAAGCAACCAACCTAACTGGACATCTGACATGATGTACTGGATCGAACGGTAGGCCAGATCAGGGGACGGGTTATAGTACATGGCCAGCAACATGCCCGTGACGGCCTGGACCACGAAGGTCAGCACACATAGGCTGCCTAGAGTTGCAGGCCAGCCAAGTTCCGAGGGCAACTCCTTTTCTAGAAAGGGGCGCAAATAAATCTCCCAGCCGAAACGATGGGCGAAAAATCTCCTTAGCTGTAACATATTATGCCACCTCCAGCATCAGGTATCCGTTCTCCACTTTGAAACGATAAATATCCAATGGCCGGGGGGGCGGTCCGGTGATGACTCGGCCTTCCTGGTCGAACTGCCCGCCATGGCAGGCACAAACATATATTTTCTTGCCCGCATCCCAGTGCACCGTACACCCCAGGTGAGTGCAAGTCGTGTTGAAAACCACCATTTGATTGACATCTGCCCGCCTGCAAATCATCACCGGCTTAACCACTGTCTCCTTGTGGAACCCGCTGGTCACTTCGTAACGCATCGTTATGGTGGAAACCTGGTCCGGTTCCAAATCCTCCATAGGCTTGATTGGAATCCAGCGCACAGGAGTTGTATTCAAGGCGGGTCCAATCGCCGCCGTGGCTAAAAGACCGCCCATTCCGATTGAGCAAGCCGCTCCAATCCCCATGGTGACCTGTTTAAAAAAAAGGCGACGGGAGGGATCATCCGGCATTGCTCCGGCCGCTGCAGATGTGCATGCTCCAACGACAAAACCGGCACGCTCCAAAATAGGTTCATTCTGTTTTGCGGCCATGTGCGAAGCCGATCTTTTAACTATGTCCGGCTCAGCTGCCGGGCGGCTCAACTCTCTCATGTGCTTTAGGGCCAGACGCTGAATGTATTTGATGGCCCGCGTGGGGCTCAACTCTTTGGGGCAGACTTCGGTGCAATTGAACTCGGTGCGGCAGTTGTAGCATGAATGCAACACGGTCCGCAGACGCTCATCGTTGCGCCCTTCCCGGCTGTCAGCAAGCAGCGTGAAAGCACGGTTAAGCGACGCCGGGCCGGCATAACCATCGTGGTAGTTCACCATTGTACAGCTCGACACGCAGCAGCCGCATTGGATGCATTCGGTGGCCTGACCGATGTCCTGCCGCTCGCGCGCATCGTTGGGAATCATAGCTGGTTCGGTTTCGATAGTCTGGGGGGTGAAAAAGGGCATGGCGTCTTCGTACCTTTTGAAGAAAGGCGTCATATCCACCACAAGATCTTTCACCACGGGGAGGTGGTTTAATGGTCGGAGCGTGATCTCCCGGTCAGGTGGCAGATGGGAGACATTGGTCTTGCAGGCCAGCCCTTCGCGACCGTTGATTACTATTGCGCAAGATCCGCACATGTTCACCCGACAAGCGTAACGGAATGCCAAACTTGGGTCGTGTTCGCGCTGGATTCTGATTAGAATGTCGAGCATGGTGGTAAAATTTGGATCCGCAATATCCAGTTCAAACCGGTCGTAGTGACCGTCGCCACCTTGTATCGGATCGTAGCGAAAGACGTTGATGACTCTGCGTTGTTGGGCTGAAGTTGTCATGCACCGCTCCTCGAATCAGTAAATACCGGTCCAAATGATCGCCATCATTATCGCGCCCAAAGCCACGAGTCCCACTATAAGGGCCTTCTGGTATTTCACATTGATCAGGTTGAAATCCAACAGGATGACCCGCAGGCCCAGAACACCATGGAACATAACGACAGTCAGCAGCAGGAACTGGATCATAGGTTTATAGGTCAGGGTGATATGCAACCCAAGCAAAAAAATGATGCAAACAGCTGAAATGCGTTGCCAGATCCAAGCCCACATACCTACCGGTGTGCTATTACGTCTATTCGGATCGAGTTCCCCCCACCGCAATGCGGGACGGTATTGCAAATTTACTTCGTGTGTCATCGATTGCCTCCTGGCTGCCCATACCTGCGGGCCGTCATAAAATAGTTCTATTTATTAACTCTGGGTGGCTTCTTGGAGTATTTTTGGCACTCTTCGAGGCTCTTGTGGACAAAAGCTATCGACTGGCGGGCAAGCACTGGCCTGCCGTCGTCACCACGTGTCAGTGTGATATTGAACAGATATTCTTCGTCGTTTTGGTCCGGATAATCGAGACGGCAGTGAGCGCCGCGCTGTTCCTTGCGTTCCTGGGCCGAGGCGGCCACCATGTGCGACACATCGATCATGCTGAGCAAATCGATATAGGTCTGCCAGGGCATATTATAGGCGCTTTGTCTCTCCACGGACACCGTTTCACAGGCCTCGGCGATCATCTCAAATTCGGCTATAGCCTCGGACAGATCCGGTTCTCGGCGTGTCACCCCGACCTTGCTCCAGTTAAGCTCCCTGATTTGATCACGGAGGATAAAAACGCTCGAGCCCGAAGAGCGTCTCAACGGTCGCTCATAGTACGCGCATAACTCCATCACACCGGCAGCCTTCGGTTCAGGTACCCCACCTCGCTCCCGCTTCAGAAATCGAGCAATGGACTTACCTGCCTGGCGACCGAAAACGCATGAGTCGCAAACACCGTTGCCACCCAAACGATTAGCGCCGTGCACTCCTCCGGAATCTTCCCCGGCCACGAATAGACGCCCCAAAGACGTATGACACTCCTTGTCGATTTGAGCGCCGCCCATGACGTAGTGGGCCGAAGGCGAAACCGGAACTTTGCCTCGCGCCAGGTCGTATTTAAACTGCTGGCAACGGGCGACCATGCCTGGAAAATTTTTCTCGACGAACTCAGGCCCCAGGTGGTCGGCAACAATATGAACACCACCCTCGGGACAAGCCCGCCCGGCTTGGATCTCCAGATAAGATGAACGGCTCATTACATCGCGGGTGGTTCGTTCCATGCGTGCCGGGTCGTAGTTCGCCATGAAGCGCTCTCCATTGCCGTTGAGCATGTATGCGCCTGCTCCGCGAAGACCTTCCTCCAGCAGGGCACCGGCCACCACACTGCCCGGAATGATTAGGCCTGTGGGATGAAACTGAAGCATTTCCATATCTCGCATCCGCACCCCGGCCCGGTAAAGCATTCCCAGACCATCGACTGACTTCTCAGGGCCTGGAGCATGAAATCGATACTGGGTAGGGCCACCTCCGGTAGCCACAAGGGTTGCGCGGGCCTGAACCTGGACGTAGGCGCCGGTTCTAAGGTTCAGCAACAACGCGCCTATCACCTGGCGTCCTTGCGCATCAGTGAGCAGGTCCAGAGCACGGTGTTCTTCAAGCACGGGAATACGGCGCTTCATGATCTGCTCGGTGGTGCGGCTCATGATTTCAATGCCTGTCAAATCACCCTTGTGCACAGTGCGATCGAACGACTGGCCGGCAAAGGCTTTTTGGTGGATGGTGCCGTTGGGATTGCGGTCAAAGAAACATCCGTAGAGGGTCTCCATCTCCTTGATGGTCGGGGTGGCCTGCTCGACCAAGGTCTTGGCCAACTCCTGATCGTTGATGTACTGACCGCCTTTGAGGGTGTCCATCAAGTGCATCTCGTAACTGTCGTCGTTATTGAGCACAACGTTAAACCCATCTTGGACCATCCGGGTGCATCCGCCCTTGCCCTTGAGTGCTTTACAAACGATAAGAATTTTCAAAGACGGGTCGGTGTCAAATGCGTTCAGGGCTGCCAATTGTCCTGCACCACCCATCCCGATAATCAAAACGTCAGTTATAATTTTTTCAATACTCATAGTGTTACAGCTCTCGTAAATTAATTCTATGCTTCTGGGTTTCGTATAACGGATTTAACCGAGTTACATTTCTTGGTCGCATTCACCCGAGTTCAATCCATTAAACGAGTAAAACCACACCATTATTTAATTTATGTTAGAATTGATGATAATTGTCAATGCTACCTTCCATTTCCAGATTCTATTCTTAATCCAAATAAAGCAACATATGTGCCAGTTTGGGTTTATACTTATAACTATATGTAATTTAAGAAAAAGATTTTTTGAAGTTGACGTTCGAGCCCAATTATAAACCCAATAATGG
>JAZDIS010000160.1:0-2918 GCA_043804705.1 Pseudomonadota bacterium
GGGGGAAGAAATGAAGAAAATAGTTATAGTGTTTGCAATCTGTTTGGTCGCAAGCAATGCATTTGCCAAAGCACCAAAGAAGCCAATCAGCGAACCGCAATCACCCAAACAGGAATCCTTAAAAGTCACCTGGGCCGATGAACCAACTTCAATTCTCGGAATTAAGTTTGGAGCCCCAATAGCTGACTCTGCTGAAGAATGCCCAATGATAGGATCTCACTACGGATTCCCAAAGACTGGCGGAGATCCTTGCTGGGCTCCAGAAAAAAATCTCAAAGATTATTATAAAATACAGATAGGGAAAAGCATTGGTGTGATGATTACCGATATTAGCGCATTTCAGCTCGATGGACAGGTTGAATATGTATCGTTCAAGTTCCGAAGCTATGATTCACAAAACCTATCCGACCTACTCAAGGCAAAATATGGTGCCCCGAAATCAGAAAAGGCCGGTCAAATTCAAAACAAAATGGGGGCCACTTTCGATCAACTCACAATGTATTGGGAAGGAGAGAATGTTTCTATCCTTTTCCAGAGCCGTGCAGGGAAAATTGATGAAGGAAGGGTTGATGTTTCTACGAAAAAACACAAGCAACACCTTGAGGCTGTAAGCTCAAACATTATAAAGATGAAGGACAATCTTTAGCAAATTGTGATATCCCCCTCGCCGCTTTCCCTATTTTGGGGCGGCGGTTTTTTTATTTCACAAAAAGTTGGACTGGGGTTGGACAAAAAAGGTTTGGCAAAAATGGGACCAAGAGGACGTCTTCTTACCCCCTTGGTATTGCTGGTGCGCCCGACAGGATTCGAACCTGTGACCTACGGCTTAGAAGGCCGAAATAATTTTTTATAACATATTGTTTTCTTGAAATAAAAAAAATACATGGTATTTTTTGGTGACACTCTTGGGACACTGACCTCAAAAAAGGAGATTGTTGCCATGGCCACTTTCGAGAAGCGAGGCCCATACCAGATCCGGGCCAAAATCCGGAAACACGGTCACCGGGTGGTAACCAGTACTTTCAACAACATGACCGACGCCAAGGACTGGGCTCGCGAGGTTGAAGCGGCCATGAAACGGGGGGTTTACATCCCTACCGCCACCGCCGAAAAAACCACGCTCCGAATGGCCCTAGATCGCTACCGGGAAGAAATTTGCCCCCGCCTGGCTCGGGAAGGCCGGGACGAGTTTGCTCGCTTGCGCCGCATGGCAGATGAGATAGGGGATTTGTCCCTGGCCGTTCTGCAACCGGCCGATGTGGCCAAGTACCGCGACAAGCGTTTAAAGACCGGAGCCGCCCCGCAAACCGTCAAGCACGACCTGGGGTTGCTCAATCGGGTTCTGAAGGCCTGCGTGATGGATTGGGGCATACCGCTGCCCCACGGGATCATTACTGCCCAAGTCCGCAAGCCCTCTCTCCCAGCTGGCCGGGATCGGCGTTTGAATGGCGATGAAAACGAAGAAGAAAGGCTGCTGACGGCCGCCAGGGGATCGAAAAGCCGGGAGATAGGGCTTATTATTTCGCTGGCCCTGGAAACAGCAGCCCGCCGGGGTGAACTCCAGGTCATGCGCTGGGAGCATATCAACCTGACCAGGCGCACATGGCATATCCCCTTCACGAAAACCGGCGTTCCACGCACAGTGCCGCTTTCTTCCCGGGCGCTGGAGATCCTGCAGGGCATTCCCCGCCGGCTCGATGGCCAAGTGTGGGCGCTGCAACGCGCTGACAGCATCAGCCAGGCCTTTGACCGCCTCTGCCACCGGGCAGACATCGAGGATCTGCGCTTTCACGATCTGCGGCACGAGGCCACAAGCCGACTGTTTGAGAAGGGGCTGGGGATGATGGAGGTTGCCGCCGTCACCGGCCACAAAACCCTTGCCATGCTGAAACGGTACACCCACCTGCGGGCGGAGGATCTGGCGGCGAAGCTGGGGTGAGGAATACAGAAGCCGCTTGCTTCTGTATTCGCGAATGTGTATATTATGGACATATACAGAAGGAGGCATGGTGGAGCTATTTGACGAGATAACAGGCTTCGAATGGGATAAGGGGAACGAGCGAAAAAGCGTTGCCAAACACGGTGTGACGGCGGCTGAGACGGAACAGGCTTTCTTGAACAAGCCGCTTGTTGTGGCTGACGACGTGAAACACAGTCGCATTGAACCACGCTTTCATGCCCTGGGCCATACCGACGAAGGACGACTTCTTCATATCACTTTCACCATTCGCGGCAGCAAAATTCGGGTCATATCGGCCCGAGATATGCACCGGAAGGAGCGAACTATTTATGAGCAAGCAACTTAAAAAAATACCTGCCTTTGCCAACGAAAAAGAAGAGCAGGAGTTTTGGCAAACTCACGACTCAACCGAATATGTTGATTGGTCGAAAGCCCGGAAGGTGACCTTCCCGAATCTCAAGCCGACGACGCAATCCATTTCTTTACGGTTGCCGCTTTGGATGCTTCAGGAGATCAAAAGTGCTGCCACCCGGCAGGATGTGCCGTATCAGTCACTCATCAAAGTCTGGCTGACCGAGAAACTGGAAAAGGCACACCACGGAGCAAAATGACTGCGCTATACGCGCTTGCAAGGCCGGTACAGGTTCGCCTTGCCGGCCTTCTTGCTTTTAAAGGGGGCTGCGCCCAAAAGGCTAAAAGGGTCTTGCGAGGCACTAAGAGCCGTTTTCTTCTTTGACCAGCTTTTTCCCCCCTGCCCTCCAACCAGCGGCGACCTACACGCGGCCCCGAGGGCCACGAGCGGCCGCTCTCTCCGACACCCTCCCCGGCCGGCTGCGCCGGGCAACAGGACCTTCGGTCTTTTTACGTAAAGTATCACAAAAAAATGAGTTGATACGGAAATGGCCCACTTATACGAGCATTGCTACGACTGTGAGCGCTGGATCGGAAGAGATTGGGA
>JAZDIS010000161.1:0-3357 GCA_043804705.1 Pseudomonadota bacterium
CTTCGGCGGTTTGTCTTTTAGATACACGGCGTATGACGACATGACCACGGAGCCTGCAGAGTTCGGCATCATCTTTGGCGGCGAGAAGCTCTTTTTTGACAATATTCCGCTCACCAATATCTGCGATATTGTCATGGGTGAAGAGGCTGGAAGTGCAGGCGAGGTCAGGCGCCGGAGTATGGCATTCGGGGATCTTGTTCCAGAGCAGGTCGTAACCCTGGCCCGGTTTATCAGGCAGTTTTCCCTGGAAAAGCCGTAACTATCCAGCAGCACCACATCTGCTTCGCAGTCTCCCTGCACTCGCTTAGCTGTCATCGCCCTGCGCATGTGCGACAGCACACTTCGCAGGACTCTTTCGCGCATCTGCGGCGGCAGCGAAGCGGCGCTGCTGAATAGTTACGGGGGAAATATAGAAATTTTGGGTCGGCTGGTCGCTATTCACCGTGGTGCGGCTTGTGCGGTGTTCCAGTTGCATGGCGAGTCAGGTATCGGTCCAACTGGTTGGCAAACGCCTGAAGATGCATCTTGCTCAGGGGTGATGGTCCGCCGGTAATGGCGCCCGTTGAGCGTAATTCATCCATGAAGTCCCGGCGCGCCAAGTGTTCCTGGATGGTTTCGGGTGTGTAGAGTGTGCCCCGCGGATTCAGGGCGGTTGCCGAGGCGGCAACCACCTCGGCAGCGAGGGGGATATCCGCGGTGATCACCAGATCACCTGGCTCAAGGCTCTCGATGATCCTGGCGTCCGCGACATTGAAGCCCGTTTTGACCCGCACGGTTTTTATAAAGGGAGATCGTGGAATCTTCAGGCAGTGGTTCGCCACCAGGATACTCTCTATCCGCATACGCTCCGCGGCCCGGAACAGAATTTCTTTTACCGGGCCGGGGCAGGCGTCGGCGTCAATCCAAATGTGCATGGTCTGAGTCTGGCCTTTTTTCATGATATCCGGGGCGGTATTCTGTTTCTGGAATATCGCCCCTAATATCTTATGTCTGGATCATCCCGCAGGGGATTATTTCTGGATCACCCATCTGCCGTTATTGTCCCTGCAGGCCAGGGAGACCACCTTTTCCGGGCGGCCGTCCACTGTGGCGAGGATTTCAGCCTCCCGGCATACCTGGCCGGAGGGCTGCGTGTAGGCAGGCCTTGGTGTTACGGCGTATGACCGGTTGGTGTCCGGGTTGACCCATTGGCTGCGCTGATTTGAAGGCGAATTCTCGTATATCTGATTGAGTTGCGCCTGGTCGTATTTGTCCATCTCGTTGCCAACGATATAGCCCAGTAGCCCGCCCACTGCCGCGCCGATCAATGTTCCTTTGGTGTCGCGACCGATGGCCTGGCCGGCGATGGCGCCGGCTGCCGCGCCGATTACCGTGCCGCTTGTTCCTTTCGAGGTATTGGTGGCGCATCCGGCGGTGATCAGTATAAGAATAATCGCCACTGCCGCCATCTGTAGCCCATGGTTGTTCTGCATTGTGATCTCTCCTTGATTTTGTTGAGTTTTCTGTCTGTGGTATGCCTTAGGCCGCAGGAGGGATAATCTGCTGCTTGATGCGCCGGGCGTTTTCGATTTTCGCCATCACGCAAGTCGTATGTTGCTTAAAATGATATAACGCTTAACGTTAAACGTCAATGGCGCGAACCTGACCTGGATCGGATTCATCCCCCTATAAGGTGTTATGTTCCCTGCCAGGCTGGAGGTCAACGGCGAAATATCAGAAGGGAGCAGGATGTCAGTCTGACGCCGGTAAGGGGTCAGGTATTGTCCCGGAAGAGATGGTGGGCCAGCGGACCTTTACCGCTGCCGAGGGCAAGGCCGGCGCTCTGTCGCAGAACGGTATCCATGAAGGCCACCGCCTTGAAAAAGGCGTCCTGATCATTGCCGTGGAGCAGGTGGTAGGCGCCAAAGGCGGAAGCAAAGGTGCAGCCGGTGCCGTGGGTGTTTCTGGTGGTGAGCCGCGCATGTTTGGCCGAGAGGATCTTCGGGCCGGATTTCTGTTTGAGAATCAGGAAGTCCTCCACCTCATCGGCCTGTTCCCGGATATGTCCTCCGGTGAGCACAATGGCCCGCAGCTTGGGGTAGCGGGCAAGCAGGGCGGTGGCCGCCTCCACCGCTTGCTGCGGGGTTTCGAGATTTTTGTTGGTCAGGGTCGCCAGCTCAGGGAGGTTGGGGGTAAGGACCGTGGCAACGTTGAACAGGGCTTGCAGGCCAGTATGGTTCTTGGTTTTTTGCAAGAGTTCGTGTCCGTCGCTTGCCGTTAGCACCGGATCGCAGATGATCTCACCGGAAAAATCGTGCAGGGTCTCGGCCATTGCCCCGGCGATCTCGTCGGTGCCAAGCATGCCGGTTTTGATGTGGCTGACGGGCAGATCGTCCATGACCAGATGGATCTGTTTTTTGACAAACTCCGGAGTAATGGGCAGACAGGAGGCGACGCCGAGGCTGTTCTGGGCGGTGAGGCAGGTGATCGCCGCCCCGCCATAAACCCCGATGGCGGTGAAGGTCTTCAGGTCCGCCTGGATTCCGGCCCCGCCCGAGGGGTCGGAACCGGCGATGCTCAAGATTGCCCGCGAGTTGTGATATCCCGGGGGGGGGACTTCCGTGGCCATGGGAAGAAAGCCCGGTTCAGGCGCAGCCGCAGCAGCCCTTGCCGCCGGTGCTGCCCGAAGAGCAATCGCAGCCAGTGGCCTCGGCGGCAGGGGGGGTGTCGATGGAGAGCAGGGTGATCCGGTAGGTGATATCCTGGCCAGCCAGCGGGTGATTGAAGTCAACGGTTACTGTTTGCGCATCAACCGAAAGAACCGTGGCCGGAACCTTATGCTGCTGACCATCCTGTTCCATGTTCATGCCCAGAATCATCCCCGGCGCGACGGACTGGTCGCCCAAACCCTGGCGGCTCACGGTCATGATAAGGTCTTCGTTTTTCAGGCCGTAGGCATCCTGGGCCGTAACGATGATACTTTTGGTTTCCTGGGCGGCCATGCCCAGCACCGCCTGTTCAAAGGCGGGAAGCACGCTGCCGGTTCCCAGCTGGAATTGCAGGGGGCCGGTGTCCTGGGAGGAATCAAATTTTTCCCCGGTGGACAGAAGCCCATCGTAGACAATGGTGACTGAATCGTTTTCGGAAACTCGTTGCATGTGGGGTACTCCTCTATCTGTATAGCGGTAGTGTTGATGGCATATATAATAAAATTTAAAGGCCTGGGTCAAGGGCGGCCTTGCGACAGCCACCACTTGAGTCCAAGCAGCAGCAACGGGGCCAGATGAAACAAGAGGTCAAAGATATCGATTGGCCGATGGAGATGGCCGTTCTTCAGCATGATGATTTTTTCCACCACATGCGGCATGGGGTGAAACG
>JAZDIS010000162.1:0-2505 GCA_043804705.1 Pseudomonadota bacterium
GAGCCGTATTCAGTATACATTTTGCCTATATGTTGTCAATCGATTATTTCTAAATATGAGCAGGGGAAAATGTAATGATCTAATAATCGGGAGCAGCAGAGCTACATAGAGCGTTTTGAAAAAAAATAAATGAGGTTGATCGATGATAAAATCATATCCATCTAATAACAGTAGTTATTTACTTGTTCACATATTAATCATCAGAGGCAAAATTTCTGTTTTAGGAACCCTATGAATACCATTCATGCTAAACCTGAACTGCTGGCCCCGGCCGGATCGCTGGAATCCTTCTTTGCCGCCATGGAAAAGGGGGCCGATGCCGTCTATGCCGGCCTGCGCGACTTCTCCGCCCGGGCCCGTGCCAAAAACTTCACCCTGCCCCAGATGGAGCGGATGCTGGGCTATGCCCACGCCCATGACCGGCGGATCTACATCACCCTCAACACCCTGGTCAAGGAACAGGAACTGCCCCAGCTCGTTGATACCTTGGCCGCCCTGGCAGGGATGCGGGTGGACGGGGTGATTCTCCAGGATCTGGCCGTGGCGCGCCTGATCCGTAACCACTTCCCCAGCATCCCGCTGCACGCCTCGACCCAGATGACGGTTCACAATACGCCCGGTGTGCAGATGCTGGCCCAATTGGGATTTCAGCGTGCGGTG
The DNA here is from genome assembly GCA_043804705.1 of Pseudomonadota bacterium. Lineage (GTDB taxonomy): Bacteria > Desulfobacterota > Desulfobulbia > Desulfobulbales > Desulfurivibrionaceae > Thiovibrio. Next base: position 661 of record JAZDIS010000162.1, read on the forward strand.
CTGGCCCGTGAACTGGCCATCGACGAGATTGCAGCAATCGCCGCGGCCACGCCGGTGGAGATTGAGACCTTCGTGCATGGAGCGCTCTGCTTCTCCATCTCGGGTCAATGCTTCTTTTCCTCCTACCTGGGTGGCCACAGCGGCAACCGCGGTCGTTGCGCCCAGCCCTGCCGCCGGCTTTACAGCCACCGGGGCAAGGAGGGGCATTACTTTTCCACCAGTGATCTCTCGGCCATTGATCTCCTGCCGGAGCTGATCCGGGCCGGGGTTAAATCCCTCAAGATCGAGGGGCGCATGAAGTCGGCCGAGTACGTAGCCAGCGTGGTAGAGGCGTACCGCATGGTGCTGGATGCACCGGAGCGCTCGCAGAAAGAGGCGCTGGCGGCTGCCAAGGAGCTTCTGAAATACTCCTTTGGCCGCACGCCGACCAAGGGTTTCCTGGCTTCCCAGCATCCGGATGATATCGCCAATCCTTGGCAAAAGGGAGGCACGGGGCGCTTTGTCGGACAGATAAAGGGCATCAAGGGGAATCGTCTGAGCTTCGAGACCCGTGACCCCCTCAACGTGGGTGATCGTCTGCGGGCCCAGCCCAAGAGCGACATGGCCGGCCAGGCCTGGACGGTCCGCGAACTGTTCTGCAACCGCAAAAAGGTGATGGAGGCACGCGCCGGCAGCCTGGTAGAGGTGGAGACCCCTTTTGATTTTACTGTCGGAGATTCGATCTACAAGGTGTCATCGCGGGAGGCCTTCACCCTGAGCGAAAACGCCTGTCAGCGCAGGCTGGACTCGGTGCAGGGCGACAAACTCCCCTGCCGGCTGCGGGTTGTTCTTGAAGACGGAACCATGCATATCAACGCCGAAGTGCTGGGCTCAACCCACACATTCACATTTCCGCTCGGCACGCTGGAGCCTGCCCGCAGCGGTGACATGCAGGCAGTTCTGCAGGGACAATTCGCCAAGGCAGCTGATGCGCCCTTCCGGCTGGAATCGCTGGAGGCGCCAGATTTCCCGGCGGTCTTGATTCCAGCGGCCACCTTCAAGGAGTTGCGCCGTCAATTTTACCATCATCTGAATGAAGTCGTCTCGGCCGGCTTCCGCGAACGGATCGCTGCGGCCCGTAAGGCAGCGTTACGGGATGTGGAGGCGTTGCATGCTGCATCGGGGCGCGACAGGGGCCGGTCAGCTTCCCGGGAAACGCTGGCTGTCATCATGGATCTGCCCCGGGACTGGCGTTTCCCGTTCCAGCAGGGTGCCGACTGCACGGTCCTGCCGCTCTCCAAGGCAGCCATCCATCAACTGCCGTCGGCCGTCCCCCGCATGCGCGGCTCAGAGGAACGGATCATCTGGCAACTCCCCTTCATCATCTTCGACCGGGATATGCCGCTCTATCGCGATACTCTGCGTCAACTCTACGGGGCCGGGTTCCGCCGCTTCGAGGCGGCCAACTTGTCTCATTTCACGCTGCTGAAGCGCTTCGAGGGTATCCGTATCTCGACCTGGCACCGCTGTTTCTCCCTCAACAGTCAGGCCCTGGCGGCCTGGCAGGAGCTGGGTGCCGAGACGGCCACGCTCTACATCGAAGATGACGCCGTTAATCTGGCCGACCTGCTTGCTGCCGACATCGCCATCGAGCGAAGGGTGGTGGTCTATGCGCCCCTGCCGGTCATGACCACCAAGATCCGTATCAAGGACGTGCACAGCAACATTCCGCTTCACTCGGACCGGGGCGAAGCGTATAGCGTCACGACCCGTGACGGCCTGCAGACCATCTCTGCCGCCATCCCCTTTTCCCTGACCGCCCGGCACAATGAGTTGCATCACAAGGGTTGTAGCTCATATCTGATC
>JAZDIS010000163.1:0-2502 GCA_043804705.1 Pseudomonadota bacterium
ATCGTTTCCACAATCAACATCCTCCAGTTCCTCCATGGTTAAATTTCCATGGAGTCGTTAACACGGGAGGGGTCAATTTTCGACGCCGATTTCTCTCATAAAGGGGTCATTATTCCACGCCGATTAACACAACAAGGCAAAGGCAGTCGAGAAGAATCTGGCGAATCCAAGTGTGCTGGAAGAATATTTCCTGCCCGAATCCGCTCGAAATCTCTTTATCATTAAGAATGTTTCGAATCGAATTAAACTTTGGCGATAAATTGATTACGTGGGTCGATGTGTCACTCGAAAACGTTTCTTCTAGCTTCTTCCGCACGGCGCTCTTTCCAGATCCCTTTCGACCGATAACAAAACTTTTCTGTTTTGCCTTGAGCCTTTGAAACGCTTGAGATTGCACAAAGTAGTGCAATAGATAGGGATCTTTCTCGGCGCTGTCATCGCCCCAATTGATTTCTGAGAGCTTCATGTTTGCAGGCCTTTCTCTAAGAGGACTAACGAAGAATTAAACTGTCGATATTAATCTAATGCGAGACTATGAGATAGGGCATGGAAAGTCAAAAGAAAAACAAAGCTAAACCTCTCCCCTACTCCCATTCCAACCGCACCATGGTTTCCTGAAGTCCGGTTTGCGGGAACATATCCACCAACCTGAGTTCGGCGCAGGCGGCAACGGGGTGTCTGGCCTGGTCAATCCTGAATGTGCCGGATGGCATCCATGTGGTGGTGGAGAATGCGGATAACGAGGATGCCGTTTTTACCGGTTGGTTTGTAGAAGATCAAGTGGCTTTTGTGGGGGAGGCGGCGGTATCCGGGTCGTATCTCTTCGGCTGTACGGCCCATTTCCGGATGCTCACCGAGGAGCTTCAGGCAGCGTGTCAGGGAGTTGGAGTAGTTTTCCGTTTGCAACATGCCAAACTCGGCCAACGATTGCTCCAGGATTTCTTCGATGTCCTGGACGGCGGCATTGGAGAGGCTATACATCGGGGCTGCGGCGTGCCCTGACACCCTGCCAGATATCCCCGACCGTGCGTTCGGAAACGCCGCTGTTTTCTCCGGCAATGAGTGCCTTGACAAGGGTCTCGCGTTTGTCCTGGTATTCCTGGTCTTGTCGGATCAGGTCACGGACATAATCGCTGGCATTGCTGTAATGGCCTGTGCTGACCTGTTTCTCGACCCACGATTTCATGGGGTCGGGCAGGGAAACATTCATGGTTGCCATGGCGGCACCTCCTGTTGAAAAGATGATCTTTTTGGCAATCTTTGTCAAGAAAAAGGACCGCCGTGATAGTCTCGTCAAATCCCTTCCCTACTCCCGCTCCAGCCTCACCATGGTTTCCTGATGCGCGGTTTGCGGGAACATGTCCACCAACCTAACTTCGCTCAGCCGGTAACCAGCCTGGATAAGCCCGGCCAGATCGCGGGCCAGGGTGGCGGGATCGCAGGAGATGTAGATGATCTGCCGGGCGTTCAGGCCGGGCAGCAGGGGGATGAGTTCGGCGCAGCCGGAACGGGGCGGGTCGAGGAGGAGGCAGTCAAAGGTGGCCGATTCTGCGAGCAGGCGTCTGGCCGCCTTGGCAGCGCTTTCCTGGCTGAACCGGCAGCGCTCGGCAAGCCCGGCTTTCTCGGCATTGCGCACGGCGCTGCGGATGGTGGAGCGCTGCATGTCCATGCCGGTCACCTCCCACCCCTGCATGGCCAGGGGAAGGGAAAAATTGCCCATGCCGCAGAACAGATCCAGCGCCTTGCCGGGGGGCATCCCCCGCGTCCACTCCAGCAGCAGTTTGATGCAGTTCTCGTTCTGCCCAAGATTCACCTGACAGAACCCCCCCGGCTCCAGGCCCAGGCTCAAGGGCTGGCCGCACAGCTCACCAGGCAGGGAAAACTCCACCCGCAGCTCGCCTGGCAGAACCTCTCCCCTCTCGGTAAAATACGGCCCCTTGGCCTGGCCTTCCACGCTGAAGATCACCGCCGCAAGCTTGGACAGGGCCTGGCATAAGAGTTTGGCAGTCTGGTGCTCGGCGGGCCGGGCTTTTCTGGTGTAGTGGATGAGCAGGATGATTGAGTTGCGGGCGGGATTTTCGAGCAGCTCAATGGCCGAGGCCAAGTCCATAAAGCTCTGGAACGGTCTGCTTTTTAAAAGCTCGGCCAGCACCGAGTTGATACCCTCTCCGGCCAGGGGGCAACGGGAAACAGGGACCAGCTTATGGCTCTGGCGACCGAAATACCCCGCTCTCCCCTCTGCCACCTGTAATCTGATCCGTTGCCGGTAGCCAAAGGTCTGGGGCGAGGCCAGGGGGGCTCCCAGAAGAGCGGCAAGCTCCTCCTCCCGGCACAATCCGGCCCGGCAAAGGGTCTCCCCCAGAATACCGTTTTTCAAGCGAAGCTGTTCCTCGTAGATGGCATGCTGGAAATCGCAGCCGCCGCAGGTGTCGTACACTGAGCAGATCGGGGGTATTCGCTGCGCCGAGGGAACAAACACTTCCAAGAGGTCCGCTTCCTGGT
>JAZDIS010000164.1:0-5456 GCA_043804705.1 Pseudomonadota bacterium
AGAGAAAAAAGTCCCCTCTCCCCTTGCGGGAGAGGGATAGGGTGAGGGGGAAGGTGCCGGATGTGATGCCGCCGGCAAAGTCACCCACCCCCAACCCCTCCCGTCAAGGGAGGGGTCTTAATGCGAAATCCCAACCGGACCTTGCACAACGACTATGATCCCCCTTCACGGCCTGCAATTGCGGGCCGTTCTCATTCAAGCCCTGCGCACCTTCTTCATCGACCGAGGCTATCTCGAGGTCGAAACCCCCATCCGTATTCCTGCCCCTGCCCCGGAAGCCCATATCGTACCCCTGACCAGCGAGGGTTGGTTTCTGCAAACCTCGCCGGAGTTGTGCATGAAGCGGCTGCTGGCTGCGGGCATCCCCAAGATTTTTCAGATCTGCAAATGCTTCCGCAAAGGCGAACGCGGCGACCGCCATCTACCCGAGTTCACCATGCTGGAGTGGTACGCCGCACAAAGCGACTACCGCGATCTGATGGCGGATTGTGAGGCGCTGCTGCGGTATCTTGCTGCGGCCATAGACACGGGTGGGGCGCTGGAATGGCAGGGGCGCAGGATCGAGCTTGGACCGGAGTGGGAGCGAATCAGCGTGGCCGAGGCCTTCCGACGCTATGCGCCCTGCACCGTGGAAGAGGCGCTGGCTCAAGACAAATTCGATGAGCTGCTGGTCGAATACGTGGAGCCGCATCTGGGTCTGGCAACCCCCACCTTTCTTTGCGACTACCCTGCGGCGCTTGGGGCGCTGGCCCGGCTCTCTCCGAGCGATCCAACAGTGGCCGAGCGCTTCGAACTCTATGTGGCGGGGCTGGAACTGGCCAACGGCTTTTCCGAGTTGGTTGATCCGGTGGAGCAGCGGTCTCGCTTTTTGGTGGAGCAGGAGGCTATCCGGTTGCAGGGCCGCGATCCTGGCCCCATACCGGAACCGTTTTTGGCAGAGCTTGCAGAGATGCCGCAGGCTGCGGGTATTGCCCTGGGGGTGGACCGGCTGGTTATGTTGTTTGCCAGGGTGGACAATATTGATCAGGTGGTGGCGTTTACGCCGGAGAGGTTTTAGGAGGATTTTAGAAATAACCAAGCTTTGCTTAGGCAGCATTTCATTTTAAATTTATCTTTGTTATCCGATATCCCATATTGCATATGGTTTAATATATAAGCTTGTGTTCATTTTAGTAACGTGACCTAGGAAATTTAAACTGATGGGTGATCCGATACTTTCTCTAAGTAAAAGTGCAAGATGAGATGTCCTCCCAAAATCAGCATTCCCCTCATTGTCTATTTTCACAGAAAGCCATTTTTCAAGACTAGCTCCCAAAACAACCCGGTTCCATTTTTGATGGTATGAGGAATCTCCGTTCAAATCCATTTTGAATAGTAAAAATTTTTCTTTTTTAATTAAGTCCAGAAGGTAGTTGGTTGGGTGGGCTTTCTCACTTAAAGAAACATAAGGATCAGTTTTTTCTAGATAATAATCATCGTCAAGACAGAATTTGAATTCTGCCATGCAGAATAATGGTAGCTTATTTTCTTCGATTTCAAGAAATGTATCTATACTGTCAAAGACATATATTTGGTTATGGTTTATCAGATAGTTTGTTAATTTATTTAAATGTTGTTCTATCTTTTGTGAATTGCGAACAGTTTGCTGTTGCCTACTTGAAATAATTTGCTCAATATTAGCCTCTGCGGAGGCAGAGCCAAATATTGCGGCAAGCGCCTTTATCGCAAGTTTTATCCCAGATTTTTTATCTTGAGATTTGTGTTTTTCTATTGTCCTTTCTTCTTCGAAATATTCGGTGCATTGGGAAATAAGGCTTAGGATGCCTTTTTCATCAATGTACCAATATGTTCTAATTTTGTTGTTCGAAGAATTAGTCACAGTGTAACTTTCCTGTTTTTATTCTGGCTAACATTGATTTTTGTCTGAATTGTACTTCGTTTTTGTTTACAGCTGTGGTTAGTTCCTGTCAAGCGGAGGAGTTGAACCCTGATATGTTTTCTCTCAAAAATTTCTAGTCTCGCTGCGGGATTATACGGCCTGAATCTTCTTCTGAATCATCTGCAAATCCAGCCAAGTCGCTTTTTTCATCTCCGGATTTTTTAAAAGAAACTCCGGAGAGAATGTGGCCATCAGCGGGATGCCCTGGAACTCGTGGAACCTGCCGCGCAGCTGGCTGAGAGGTTTGCCGGTGTGAAGCAGCTTCTGGGCGGTGAGCACTCCCATGGCGCAGATGATCTTGGGGGAAACGAGCGTAATTTCCTTGAGCAGGAAGGGCAGGCAGGCGTCCACCGCCTCTTTTTCCGGCGGCTCCGGGGCATGGCATCTGGTGAGCAGGCTCAGGTGAACGTCTGCCCGGCTCAGGCCGATGGCCCCCAGCATCTTGTCGAGGAGTTGGCCCGGCTCCCCGCTCATGGGCAGGCCGGAACGGTCGTCTTCGGCGGAAGGCGCATCGGTGATGATCAGGAGCTTGACCCCGGTCGCGTCCTCTCCCGCAATAATCTTATTTCGACTCTGGTGCCGCGGGCAGCGTTGGCAGCCTTGCATCTCTGCATACAGCTCGGTCAGGGTGGTATCCGGCAGGGCTGCGGCTGCGGTCTGGTGTCGGGCGGATGGGGTTCTGATCGTCTCCGGCTTGACGGCGGCTTTTATCTGCGCTCGGGTTGGCCCGGCAAGAAACCGTTCAAGTTCCGGGGTGCGGGGGTAGCCCTCGATGCCGATTGCCTGCTGGAAGGCGACAAGCTGCCGGACATCCTGAAGAAATTCCCGGGCGGTCTGCGCTGGAACCGGTGGGGTTGTGGTGTAGTCCTCGTCGGGCATGGTCATGGGCAATCCTTGATTTTTGCCCATTATAGCCCGCAGCTGGGACAAGGCCAAAAGAAAAGATGGATTCTGCTACAACCCCACCGGAATGGAAAGGATCGACTCCTCCTTGAACAGGAAGCCGGTTTCCCGCTTGACCTTTACCGTTATCGACATGCCGATTTCCTTGGAGAGCAGGAAGATCTTCAGGTCGTCGATGGTGGCCACCGGTTCGTCATCCAGAGCCAGGATCACGTCTTTTGCCCGGATGCCGGCCGCTCCGGCCTTGCTCTGTTCGGAAAACCCTTTTATCTGCGGGCCAGCCGCGGTGTCGGCGAGCATCACCCCGAGAAGCGCGGCCGGAGGCAGGGCGGCGGGCTTGGAAAAGATCAGGTAATCCGCCTCGCTTTGATCAAGGTCCTCTCCTGGTTCGCTGTTCAGGATGACCGTCTGGCGGAGCGCCGGCATCCGGCGGGCGACCCGGGGCGGGATGGCTGTACCCTTGTCGGTGTGTCCGTAGCCTGCCAGCACCACCATCCGGCTCTCCGGGTTGGCGGTGAGGTAGGCGGCCACGGATTCGGCCATGGTCTCGTCCCAGATACCCTGGGCCTGGAAAAATCCGTTGAGTTGTTCCTGAGTGCCGTGCTGGCCGTGCATGGAGAAAACCTCGGTGATCCGCTCGCGGTAGCCGGGAATGCTGAGGTCGCGGTCCTCGGGCAGCTTGGCGGATTCCTCGGTGGCCAGGGCGGAAGAACCCTCTTTGAAGACCTTGCCGACAATCTCTTTTTCCTGGTTGAGGGCCACGATGGGCAGTTTGTGGCTCCGGGCAAAGTTGATGATCTCCCGGTAGAACCGGTAATCGTAGCCCCATTTGCTGAAATATTCCGATTGCTTGAGCAATTCCCGCTCGCTCAGCTCCCCGGCCACGTAGCGGTCAAGAATGGGCTGCACCTCCCGGCTGAACATCTCCATGCCGATGGCGAGTTTCGGGTTTTGCGCGAAAAGCCCCCGGATCACCCGGAGTTGCAGGAGGTGGTCTTCAAGGCGGGTGTGATTTTCCCCCACGTACACCGCCCGCGCCTCGGCGATTTGCTCGATGATGGCGGCAAAGGACAGGGCCTTGGGCAGGGCGATGCCCATGGGCGGAGGATCAATGGCCAGGCGCAGCCCCTGGTCGGTATCCGCGATGCTTTTCCGGTTAAGCCGGCCGAGGCCGAAATGAAGCGTGCCGTACCTGCCGTAATGGGCGAGCTTGGGGGTGGCTGCCGCGGTTTCCGCAGCATTGGCCGAAGCGATCAGCACCGCAACTTGGCCTGGCGCTAAGGGGTTCTCCCGCACCTCCAGGGTAAAGCCCGTGGCGGGCTGGGACGGGGCGGCAAAAATGGAGCGGGCCAGGCGGCTGCCGGTGCCGAGGAAAATCACGCTTTTGCCGGCCAGATCCTTATCCGTGGCCGAGTCCGCGGTTTTAACCGGGCAGTCCATGGCGGTGAGGAATTCGATGAGCGGGACAAAGGGTTGCTGCTCTTCGACCTGCGGGACAACGGCAAGTTTCTCACGGGCACCGAGGAAGCGCGACCAAGAGGGCGGAACCTCCTTGTCGGTCAGAGCCCGCATCAGGTCGTAATCCGGATCACCAACCACCAGCGAGGGATAATCATCCAAGCTGATGGTCTGTTTGGTCTCGGTTTCGCTTACGTGAACTTCGCGTCGCTCCGTGCCTTTGGCAGTGACGATTTCCAGAGGCACGGTGAGCTGGTAGGGCGTTTCCTGAAGCTGTCTGATGCTGAGGGCAAGTTCCGGCCGGCCCTCTTTTTCGGTAAGACCGTTGATGCGGATTTGCAGGAGGGGAAGATCGGCGCGGGTGAGCCATTGGCTGAAAAACGGCTCAAGATCCCGGCCGGAGCTTTTGGCAAAACTCGCGGTCAGATCCTGCCATCCCGCCTGTTGATGGCGGAAACGCTGATAAAAATCCCGGAGACCGGCATAAAAGGCTTCATCGCCGATCTCCTTGCGCAGCATGTGGAAAACCATGCTGACCTTGTCGTAGCCCACTGCCCGCGCCGCCTTGTTTCCGGAAGTAAGATGACTTCCCGCCCCGCTGAAATCCTTGATGGTCAGGGTGTTGTCCCGGTTCACATAGCTCAGGTAGGAGATGAGCTGTTGCTTTCTGAATGCGGCATCGTTGCCGGCGGTCGCGGCAAAGGCCTGATCCGCCAGGTAGGTGGTCAGCCCCTCGCACCAGTTGCCCTGGGTTGCGTCCACGTCGACGGCATTGCCGAACCAGCTGTGCAGCACCTCATGGCCAAGGGAGGTCTCGGTGATGAAGGGCAGGCGGACCACGGACTGCCCCAGCAGAGTGAAGGTAGACATGGCGTAGCCGGTGGGGAGCCGGTTTTCCACAATGCTGAAACGCTTGTAGGGGTATGGTCCGATCAGTTCCTGGTAGCGCTTGAGGTAGCCCAGGGTTTTTCTCCGGTATTCCGCGGCCAGCTCCCGGTCTTCGGGGAAGAAATAGGAGTAGAGGGTCTGGCCGGAGCCAAAGGACTCCTGCTCCACCACATAGGGGCCGGCGATAAGGTTAAGACCGTCCAGCGGGTGGTCGAACCGGAAGCGCACGGTGCGGATATCTCCGGCCACCGTGCTGCTGATTTCCTCG
>JAZDIS010000165.1:0-6232 GCA_043804705.1 Pseudomonadota bacterium
TCCCAGAGGGCGAGGAAGAAAAGAAAATCCGAGGGAGCCTTGGCAAAGCGGGCATGGGCCGCATCCGCTGCCGCCTCCTTGTCCGCGGGCCGAACCCGCGGGTCCTGGATACTCAACCCCGCGGCAATGATCGTCACCTCCCGCAAAGCGTTGTGGTCCCGGGCCTCGATGATCATCCGGGAGATTCTCGGGTCCAGGGGCAGACGGGCCATGAGCCTGCCGTGCGCGGTAAGGCGGTGCTGGCGGTCCAGGGCGCCAAGCTCGGTGAGCAGGGCATATCCGTCCTGAATGGCCCGGCCCGAAGGCGGATCGAGAAAGGGGAACCTGGCCGGTTCGCCCAGCTTGAGACTGGTCATCCGCAGAATGACCTCGGCCAGATTGGTCCGCAGGATCTCGGGCGGCGTATATTCGGGCCGGTTGCAATAATCCTCCTCGGCATAGAGGCGGACGCAGACCCCTGGCCCCACCCTGCCGCAGCGGCCCTTGCGCTGGTCGCAGCTCGCACGGGAAACAGCAACGATGGGCAGCTTGCTGGTCCGGGCCCGGACATTGTAGCTCGCCATGCGAGCCAGACCGGTATCCACCACATAGCGGATGCCGGGCACGGTGATGGAGGTTTCGGCCACGTTGGTGGCCACCACTATCTTCTGGCCATTTACCGGCTGAAAGATCTTTTTCTGGTCGCCGGGCGATAGCCTGCCAAACAGGGGCAGCACCACGGAGGCGACTTTTCCCCGCCCCTTGCCCAGCCTGGCTTGCAGCGATTCCACGGCCTCCAGAATATCCCGCTCGCTGGGCATGAAGACCAGAATGTCGCCGGGGCCTTCATTCTCATGCAGGGCGCAGACCGCCTCCACCGCCTGGTCCACATAGCTCTGCTCTCCCTCCTCCTCCTTTTCCGGGTCCAGGGGCTGATAACGGACCTCCACCGGATAGGTCCGGCCCGACACCTCAATCACCGGAGCATTGCCGAAATGCTTGGCAAACCGGGAGGTGTCGATGGTGGCCGAGGTGATCAACACCGAAAGATCCGGACGACGGCTCAGGAGCTGCTTGAGCAGACCGAGAAGAAAATCGATATTGAGGCTCCGCTCGTGGGCCTCGTCGATGATGATCGTATCGTAAGCAGAAAGATTCCGGTCATGATGCGCCTCGGCCAGGAGAATACCATCGGTCATGAACTTGAGGCGGGTATTCCGGCTGGTCTGGTCCTTGAACCGGATTTTGTAGCCCACCAGAGCAGCCTGCTCACCAAGCTCTTCGGCAACCCGTTCGGCCACGGCACTGGCCGCTATCCGCCGGGGCTGAGTGCAGCCGATCCGCTTGCGCACGCCGCGTCCGGCCTCAAGGCACATCTTGGGCAGCTGGGTGGTTTTGCCGGAACCGGTGTCCCCGGCGACGATCACCACCTGGCTGGTGCGGATCGCCTGAACAATTTCCTGCCGGTGCGCCACGATGGGCAACTCGGCAGGGTAGTGCAGATTCGCTTCACTTTCCCTTGTCACTGGGGCTTGTTCCTTGGTTTTAGAACGCCGGACAATGGCTTGGCAGACATTCCGCGCAGCGCATCCCGCACGTCCGGAGGAATATTTTTTTGTATTTCTTCAAGAAGAATGCTGAACAGTCCGAAAATAATGTAGAATTTTTAAAATTCCGAAAGTACAATACTCTCCAGTCTTGTAAAAGATGACAGCGGCTTAACATATAATTCCAGCAATAATACAAATTTTTTCCTGAAAACGCAGGAAAGAACTCGACAATACAGGCAAAACAAACAAACACCGGCAACAGACTGGCAGGCTTATGAAGCAAAACACGCTATCAGGCGAAGAAGAGAGGACAAGGAGGAAAAGGATGACGGAAGAAATGGGAAACATCGACAATGCCATTGAAGCATCGCAGAAAACCGTAGTCTCCCGTGAAAAGGAAACCGGCGAGGATGCCGAACGCCCCAAGGGTCCGGTGGGCCTCGATATCGGCACCAGCCATATCGTCATGGCCCAGAACAAGGGCAAAAACATCCACACCATCAAGCAGCTCAACGCATTCTTCACCATCCCCTACTCAAAATTCACCAAGAAGATCCTGGTGGACAACGAGGTGACCTTCTTTGAAAAGGGTGACATGTTTTACATCCTCGGCTATTCGGCCGAGAACTTCGCCAACATGTTCAACACCAACACCCGGCGCACCATGGAAAAAGGTCTGCTCTCCGCCCGCGAGGACGAAGGGATCAATGTGCTCCAGGCCATCATCGGCACCCTGATCAAAAGGCCAAAGAACCCCGGCGAGGTCATCTGCTTCAGCATGCCGGGCACCCCGGTGGACAGCGGCCAGTCCGTGGTTTACCACGAATCCATCATCAAGATGTACCTGGCCACCCTGGGCTACAACCCGATCTCCATCAACGAGGGGTTGGCCACGGTCATGGCCGAGCTGTCGGAAGACAACTTCACCGGCATCGGCATCAGCATGGGCGGCGGCATGTGCAACATCTGCCTGGCCTATCTCTCCGTGCCGGTCATCACCTACAGCATCCAGAAAGGCGGCGACTACATCGACCAGATGGTCGGAGTTTCGGTGGGTGAACCGGCCACCAAGGTCAAGACCATCAAGGAAAGCACCTTCCGGCTGGCCAGGCCCGCGAAAAACCGGATCGAGACCGCCCTGCACATCTATTACGACGACCTGATTCACACCCTGCTGCACAGCCTTCAAGACGTGCTGCACTCTTCCGACAAGATTCCGAAGATTGCCAAGCCCATCCCCATCGTGCTGGCAGGCGGCACCGCCCTGCCCACCGGTTTCAAGGAGCATTTCGAGAAGGCCCTGAAGGATTTCAATCTGCCCATCGAGATCTCCGAGGTCAGGATTGCCGAAGACCCCCTCAACACCACGGCCAAGGGCGCCATGGTCATGGCGCTTTCCGAAGAAATTTAGCGTCTGGCAAACAAGAGCATCCCCTGAGGGCGTAGCCAACGGCTACGCCCTTTTTTTTCCGATTTCCAGAAAGCCCACATGGATTAAATCAAGATGGCGCCTGCCGCCTTAAAAACAACTTGGCTTGGCCTGCAAAGCCAAGTTGTTGCTCACAAAACCGCACCTTCCGAGGAAAGACGAACCTCCAGCTGTTTGCCCCTTTTGACCTCAAAGCGCTGCTCCCCGATCTTCCGGTTATGGTGCAGAAACTGGACCGTCCAGGTTCCATAGATGTTCTGCATTTTTTCCGTGAGGGTGAGGGCCTCGACCTGACGCTGCATGTATCTGACCTGCTGATTTGAGGTGCGGATCAGCTTTCCCTCCGGGCCGTACCATTGGATAACCAGGGGCAGGGTCTGGTCCACAGGAAGAAAATTTACCGAATAGAGCGCCCCCAGGGTGGCCCCGGGCTTGCCGGCAATATTGTTCGCCCCTCCGGCAAACATCTGCAATTTTTTCATGTTCAGTTCGATATCGCTGATGCCTTCATAGGCAGCGCTCAGTTCGCCAACCTGCTGAAACGGCTGCTGCACAAGACCAGCGCTCTCGACCTGCAAGGCCCAGATCTTCACCGGGCGGGCCGGCCCCGTCGGCGCATCCGAATCCTTGTCCCCGTGCCGGACCATGGCGACCTTGCCGCCGCGCGGGGCAGTAACCGCGCCCAGGCTGCTCTCGGGGCCAGGGGCGGTGAACCCCTTTGCCGTGTTGATTTTCTTGGCTCTTTTGATATTTTTCACATTCTGCAGGGAGGCCTTGGTCAGGTCAGCGCCCTCCAGATTGGTCCCGTTCAGATCGGCATCATTTAAGTTGGCATTGGCCAGGATGGCATGGGACAGGTCGGCATCGGTGAGGTCTGCCCAACGCAGATCGCCGTCCCGGAGATTGGCCCCGGTGAGCACGGCGTTGGTCAGATCGGCGTTGGCCAGATCCACATTGGTGAGATCAGCCTTGCTCAGATTGGCATCGATGAGATTGGCGTTTCGCAGGTCAAGGCTGACCAGCTTCGCATCGCTCAACACTGTCTCGCGCAGGTTTTTGATATCGAAATGCTTGGCCGCAGTCAGGTTGATCCCGGACAGGTTCGCCCCCTTGAGGTCGGCATTGCTGAAATTTGCATTGGCCAGTTCGGCATTGCTCAAATCCGCCCGGTTCAGATAGGCATGACTCAGCTCCGCCCTGGTGAGATCCGCGCCCTGCAGGCTGGCGTTGTTCAGATTCGCCCCGCTGAAATCGACCGTGTTCAGCCTTGCCTTGCGCAGATCGGCATTGGTCAGGTTGGCCTTGACCATGAGGGTGCGAACGCCGAAATCAACCCCGGACAAGCGAGCGCCGGTGAGATTGGCCTGGGTCAGGTCAACGCGTCCCATCACGGCCTTCTCACAGTTGGCCTCGGTAAGGTTGGCCTGCTGAAAATTCGCCCCGGAAAACTCTCCGCCCGCCAGGTTGGCCTTGGTAAGATTGGCCCCCCGGAAGTTGGCTTTTTCGGCGCTCACCCCAAAGAGGACTGCGCCGTTGAGGTTGGCCTGACTCAAGACAGCCTCATTCAACTGGGCCTGACCCAGGTTGGTTCCATTCAGGCTCGCCTCGGAAAGATTCGCCTCGTCCAGATTCACCCCGCGCAGATCCGCGCCGTCGAGATTCGCCCTGCTCAAATTCGCCTTATCCAGGGTAATTCCCCGCAGGTTGGTCCGGCGCAGGTCCACCTCATTGAGAATAGCGCCGGACAGCTTCGCCCCCTGAAGGAAAGCCGTGGTGAGATTGATATTTCCCAATTTTGCTTCACCGAGGTTTGCCGAGGTAAAATTGGCCTTCGTGAAAGTCGCCCCGGAAAAATCAGCCCCGCGCGCATCGCTTTCGCTGCAATCCGTTTCAAGCAGGATGGCGCCCGTCAGAATCGCCTGCTGGAAATCCGCTCCTCGAAGATTGCTCCTGGCAAGATCGGCATCGGTCAGATTTGCCTCACCAAGCCTGGCCTGCGTCAGATCGGCTTTTCGAAGTTTGCTGCCGACCAGGATGGCCCCCCGGAGGTCTGCCTCCCTAAGATCGGCATTCAGCAGATTTGCCTGGCTGAAATTCACCCCGCGCAGATCGGCCTCACGCAGGTTCGCTCATTCGAAATTGGCATTCTGAAAATCCAGCCCCCGCAGGTTCTTGCCGGCAAGATTCGCCCCATGAAAATCCTTGCCCGTGAATTGGGAAGAATCGGTCGTGCCCGTTGCCACGGAGGCCGCATCTTTTTCTTCCGGCCGGGTCTCCTGGGTAGAAACGACTGGGGCGGAAACGGCGGAGAACCTGGACAACCATTTCCAGTCATTATCCAGGAGAAGATACCCGCCCCCCCCCACCAGGGCAAAGACCATAAACGCAGCGACCGCCGGCCTGAACCTGGCAAAGAAGGGGCGTCTGGCACCACGCTGACCGGCAAGCCGAATAACGGTTTTTTCCGAGTGGCACTGCGGACATGGCACCTTCCTGCCCGCAACGGCCGATGGCACCATCTTCTGAAACCCGCACTTGTTGCAAAGGAAGAGAGCCCGGCCGGAGTCGCTTACCGCCGCAGCCGGTTTTTTACCCACCACAACGGGATGTTTGCATTTCGGACAAGGCACGGCCTTGCCGGCATGGCGGTCTTCAACCTCAACGGAATATCTGCATTTATTGCAGTAAAAAATCATCCGGCATCCTCAACAAAAAAAAAACAAAAAACACCCACAACAGTCATCGGCCAGAATAAAAAAATACTTCATATATTTCGACAAGATCAAGAGCATGGCTGTAAAAAAAAATCAGATGGGGTATTATACCACTTTACCTGGGGGGGTGACAGAGTCTTGCCGAATCCAAGGAAGAATCCCCTCAAAAAACGATACCGCGCTCTGTAGCAAAACCCGAGGCGATAACTTCCGTGGACACACCAAAACAACCAGAATCGCCCAAGCCAGCGGGAAAGACCGATGCTCAGGAGAAGCCGAAGATCTTCGACCCCAGGGAACAGGCCATCAAGTACAAGGCCTACCGTCATATTTTCTCGGACAAGGATGTCAAAAAGGGTCTTGACGAAAAATCCATCATCCGCAAAATCAGAAAAAGCAAAAGCCTGAGCGGCAGGTATCGCCAGTACCTGGAAATGCGGGACGACGACAAGCGCGGCAGCCAAGTGTATCCGTGGCAGAACCCGTTCAACCGTATCCTGTTCTGGGCTGCTTACTGGATTCCGCGTTTTCTGAAATGGGGCACCCTCCTTACCATGGCT
>JAZDIS010000166.1:0-16669 GCA_043804705.1 Pseudomonadota bacterium
TTGGCCACTGGTCGGTGGTCATGGATCTCCTCGAAGGGCGCTGGGATTATGTCCCGGCCGGAATAGCCTGTTGGACCCATCTGCGCTTTTTTACCCGGCAGAGCATGGAACAGCTTTTCCGGGAGAGCGGCCTCACGGTGGAGGGTTGCGTCCCCGTGCTCATTCCGGCCCCCGGCGAGGTCCGGGAGGCGCTGGCGCAAAAAAAAGGCTCGGCATTCGTCCCGGCTTGGGACAATCTGGAGGCCTATGCCTATCATCTGGTGGCCCGGCGCACGGTATGAAGGGGCGTCTCAGGCCGGATAAACAGGGCATGCCCGTGAGCACCGCCATTGATATAGTCATCGTCAATTACCGGAGTGCCGGCGATACCCTGGGGGCCGTTGCCTCGGTCTGCCCCTGGCGCCATGGCCGGATCTGGGTGGTGGACAACAGCGAGGACCGCGATGAGGCGGCCGCCCTCTCCCTGGCCCTGCAACAGTATCCGGAGGCCCGCCTCCTGGTGCCGGAGGCAAACCTGGGGTTCGGGGAGGGCTGCAATCAGGCCTTCTCCCGTTCTTCCGCCGAGTTTTGCTTGTTCCTGAACCCGGATGCCCGCATCACCGCCTCGGATATCGAGCTGCTGGCCGCGGCCATGGAAGAGGATTGCCGGTGGGGCGCACTGTCCCCCAATATCTACTGGGATTCCCAGCGCCGCTTCCTGCTGCCCACCCCGTTTCCCATGACTCCGGCCACCCGGCTGGCCGTGGCCCTGGCAACCCGCCGGCCCCCCCTGCTGCTCCGCGCCTGGGCTCGATGGCATCTGGCGCGCATGCGGCAACGGACCGCCCGGCCGCGCCCTTTTGCCGTTTCCTTCCTGGCGGGCGCGGTGCTGCTGGTGCGGCGGTCGGCGGTCTTCGCGGCAGGCGGCTTGTTTGACCCTGCCTTCTTCATGTTCTTCGAGGACTCTGATCTCTCGTTGCGGCTGCGCAAGAAGGGGTATATGCTGGGAATCGTCCCCGCCGCCAAGGCGGTGCATGCGTATCGCCACAAGGCATACAAGCTCGCCATGATGGCGGAGAGCGAGAAGGTCTATTATCCCAAGCACTTTCCGTTTATTTACCGGCAGACCAGGGAGCTGGCGTGGATTGATCGATTGGGGCGGGCCATGGACTGGTCAGCCTTGGTCTCCGCGGATCTCGGCCGGCTCCACAGCGCGGAGGAGTTGTCCCGCCGCATGGGGGGAGCCGGGGTTCTGGCGGCGGGCATTTCGCCCTTGCTGGAAGCGGTTGTCTTCCGGCCGGTGGGGGAGGCGCCGGTGCTTCTTTCCGCCGAGGATTGGGAGAGACTGGAGCCGGGGCGGTATGTGGTGGTGGCAAGGCAAGCAGGCCAGGAGACGCCTGGGGCGTTCCGGATGCTTGCCTTTGAAAAAATATGAAGAGGGTACACCGCATGGCGGAGGTTCTGTATGCCAGGCAGCCATAACAAGGAGAGCACCCCGGACTGGTGCCTGCGGGACATGGGCGAGGAGCAGAGCGAGGAGATGCGCGCCCTGTTTTCCCGGGTTTTCGGTCAAGAGATGGGGCCTGATTTCTGGCGCTGGAAGTATGGCGATGGCCGGGGCTGCGGCATCGGCGTCTGGCGGGAGGAGAAGATGGTGGCCCATTTCGGCGGCCTGGTGCGTTTCATCCTGCGGCAGGGACAGCGGTGGGAAGGGGTGCAGATCGTCGATGTCATGGCCGAGGCGGCGGGGCGGAGCGGGGTGAGCCGCAAGGGCGCCTTTTTTCATGCCGCCGCCACCTTTTTTGAGCGATATGTCGGGGTGGGCAAGCGGTTTCTTTTCGGCTACGGTTTTCCCAATTACCGGCATATGCGGGTGGGGGAGCACCTGGGGCTATACGAAAAGGTGGACCGCATCAGCGAGGTCCGGTGGCCCGCGCTTCGGACCAGGCCCAGCCTGAAAACCAAGCTGCGGGGGATTGGCCGGGGCTGCGATGATCCTCGCCTCGGGGAGAAAATTGACACCCTGTGGGCCGCCATGGCGGCAGATCTTCGGGAAAGTGTCGTCGGGGTCCGGGACTGGGGGTATATCCGGCACCGGTATCTGCTCCACCCCAGCATGGAGTACCAGGTGATGCTGGCAAGCCGTCGTCTTGGCGGAAAAGCCGTTGGTCTCATCGTGGCAAGACCGGAAAATAATGAGTTGTTGCTGCTTGATGTGGTCGCGCCTCTGGCGAAGCTTCCGGAGATGATCCGTCATGCCCGGCGCCTCGCCGCCGGCCTCGGCCTGACTTCGCTCCGGGCCTGGATAACCGCAAGCCATCTGCCGCCATTTCTGGTGCAGGGAGGGGAGCCCCGGGAGACGGATATTTTTATTACCAACTGTTGCTGGTGTGCGGGGCTTCCTCCTGAAGAACTCCGTGACCGTTGGTGGCTGACCGCCGGGGACACGGAGTTCCAATAGGAAAAAGCGGAGGAGACCGCCGTCTCCCCCGGGTTGGGTGTTTGCTTGCAGGCAATGCCCGGAGAGGGACAGGCGCATCGCCCGCTGGCGTCGCACTTTCGGCTGGACGATACGACTGCCGATGAAGTATGGTGGTTTCGGAAAAAATACCCGGCAATCGCCGGCAACAGTGCCGGCACACCTTGAGCCCAGCTGCCTTTTGTCCAGGCGACCGCAGTCACCTCTGCCCCCCGTCCGGACAATACAGACAAAAAGCGGATTTTCATGTTATCTGAAGACCAGTTGATCCCCTATGGGGAATCTCCCCTGCCGCCCGGTCCCTGGCTTGTTTTTGCCCCCCATCCGGACGATGAGGTGTTCGGGATGGGAGGGGCCATGGCCCGTGCTGCTGCCCAGGGGATCCGGCTGGAAGTGGTTGTCCTCACCTCCGGCGACCAGTCCGGCGACCCCGAGGTGCGCAGAAAAGAAAGCGAGGCTGCCGGGAAGCTGCTCGGGGTGAGCTGCTTTTATTTCTGGAACATTCCGGACCGGCAGCTCGCCGGCGCGCCCTTGCCGGTTCCCGAACTCGGGCGGTTGCTGGAAACGCTCCGGCCCGGCACGGTTTTCCTGCCCGGAATGCAGGAGTATCATCCCGACCACCGGGCCGCGACCTTGCGGTTGCCTGCCCTCCTCAAAGAGGCGGGCTATGGGGGAGGGATCTGGCTCTACGAGATCAGCCGCCACAACGAGGCGAACCGGCTTGTGGATATCACCCCGGTGCTGGAGCGCAAGCAGGAGGCCATCCGTTGTTTCGCAAGTCAGCTGGCCCTGAACGACTATGAAGGGGTCGTGCTGGGTATCAACCGCAGCCGGGTCTACACCTTGCCCGCCGGCGCCACTCACGCCGAGGCTTTTCGGGAGGTGGGGGAGGCCGAGGGGACAAATATGCCTGCCGGCCTGTCGGCCGCATGCCGCCGTTACTGGCAGGGAGCGGAAACTGTTCCGCGGGCTTTGGTTTCTCTTGTCGTCAGGACCAGGAATCGGCCGGGGCTGCTTGCCCAGGCCCTGGCAAGCATCGCCCTCCAGGACTATGACGATATCGAGGTGGTGGTGGTCAACGACGGCGGCTGCGATGTCACCGGGGTGGCGGCTGCCGCCTTGGGCGAGCGGAGGTTCCGGATTGTCGACCTGGTTGAGAACCGGGGGCGCTCCGCTGCGGCGAACGCCGGTCTTGATGCGGCATCCGGGAAATACATAGGGTTCCTTGATGACGATGACGCCATTGATCCGGACCATGTGCCGCACCTGGTGACCTTGCAGGAAGCGACCGGCGGAGAGGGTGTGGTCTATGCCGGAGTCCGCGGCATGCGGCGCGCTCATCCGGAAGAAGGGGTCATCGTGGAGTTTGCGACTGCCGAGGTCAGTTTTGCCAAGCTTCTCTTCGGGAATGTCATCCCGATCCATGCCCCCCTCTTTCCTGCCCGGCTCCTGGAGTCCGGGCTCAGGTTTGACGAGGGACTTGATCTGTACGAAGACTGGGATTTCTGGCTGCAGCTCTCCAAGATCGCCGCATTTGCTTTTTCCGGCCGGATCAGCGCCACCTACTATATGGGGGGGCAGTCCGGCATTTCGCCCCTGGCGCCAACGGTTGAGAAAGTGGAGACAGGCGCCCGGACCCTCTATGCCAAATGGCTGCCTCTGATCGGCCCGCAACAGATGCGGGACATGGGGGATCTTTTCCGCTGGTTTGAAGGCGGGTATGCCAACCTTTCCCGGGTGGTTGCGGAGCGCGATGGCCGGATCGGAATCCTGGCGGGCGAAGTTGCGGAGCGCGATGGCCGGATCGGGACCCTGGCAGGCGAAGTTGCGGAGCGCGATGGCCGGATCGGGATCCTGGCTGCCGAAGTTGCGGAGCGCGATGGCCGGATCGGGACCCTGGCTGCCGAAGTTGCGGAGCGCGATGACCGGATCGGGAGCCTGGCGGGCGAAGTTGCCGGGCTCATGGCTGAGCGGGATGCCCTGCTCTCCTCCACCTGCTGGAGAGTGACCGGCCCTCTGCGGTTTGCGGGGCGTCGGCTGAACCATCTCCGTCATCTCCTTAATCTCTGGCGGGCAGGCGGCGGTTTTTTGCCCGCTGTCCGGAAAGCAGTGGCGGTTTTTCGCCGGGAAGGCCTGGCGGGGGTATGGCGCCGGCTGTCTTTGCCGCAAAGCGCCGGTTCTCCCGCTTCTGATCATGCGGCGGGTATTTTTTTTGACCAGCAAAATGGCTACCATCTTGCGGCTGCTCCCTCCGGTTACACCTATATTCCCCCGCGCCGTCCCGGCGATCTTGACCGGATCATCGAGAGCATGGAACGGCGTCCGGTATTTTCGATCATCGTCCCCGTATACAACACTCCTGCCGAGTTGCTGCAGAAGGCAATCGGTTCGGTACTGTCACAGTGGTACCCGTATTGGGAGCTCATTCTGGCCGATGATGCCAGTTCATCCGCGCAAACCGGAGAGGTCCTGGACAAAATTCACGAGCAAAGGATTCTGGTCTTGCCTCTCCGGAAGAATCAAGGAATCGCGGGCGCAACCAACGCCGCGCTGAGTCGAGCGACGGGAGAGTTTGTCGTCCTGCTTGACCATGATGATGAATTAAGCGAAGATTGCCTTTTCGAACTCGCGCGTTGCATCAACCGCGAGAACCCGGACTACATCTACAGCGACGAAGACAAGATCGGCCCGGATGGCCGGTTCACCGAGCCGCATTTCAAGCCGGACTGGTCGCCGGACACCATGATGAGCACCATGTATGTGT
Source organism: Pseudomonadota bacterium (assembly GCA_043804705.1). Lineage (GTDB taxonomy): Bacteria > Desulfobacterota > Desulfobulbia > Desulfobulbales > Desulfurivibrionaceae > Thiovibrio. Next base: position 5,223 of record JAZDIS010000166.1, read on the forward strand.
GCCATGTCTCCTGCATCCGCCGCAGCCTTCTGGAAGAGATCGGCGGGCTGCGTTCCGATTACGATGGCTGTCAGGACTGGGATCTGGTGTTGCGCCTCACCGAGCGGACCCGCCGTATCTGCCATCTGCCCAGGGTGCTTTATCACTGGCGGATTATTTCCGCTTCCACGGCGGCGGATATTGCGGCCAAACCGTATGTGCTTGATGCCTCCAGGCGGGTGCGCGAGGATGCCCTGAAGCGCCGGGGCCTGTCCGGCACGGTGGAGCCGCTGGCGCAGCTCAAGGGCTACTTCCGGGTGAACTACCATCCGCAGGGGGAGCCTTTGATCTCCATCATCATCCCAAGCCGGGATAACGGGGCCATGCTGTCTCGCTGCCTCCTTTCGATAATCGAATCGTCCACCTACCGGAATTTTGAATTGATCGTGCTTGACAATGGCTCGACCGAGCCCGACACTCTGGCCCATCTGGAGCGAATCCGGGCCCAGGCCGGGACGACGGTGATCCGCCACGAGGCGCCATTTAATTTTTCGGAGTTGAATAACCTCGGGGTCAATGCGTCGCGCGGGGATATTCTGCTATTTCTGAACGATGATACCGAGGTGGTCTCCGCCGGCTGGCTGGAGCGGATGGCGGGGTTTGCCCAGTTGCCCCATGTCGGCGCGGTGGGGGCAAAGCTCCTCTATCCCGGCGGGAGTCAAGTCCAGCATGCCGGCGTCGTGAATCTTGAGGATGGCCCGTATCATGCGTTTATCCGGCAGGATGCCGATTCGCCGGGGTATTTCGCGCGCAACCTGCTGGAATACAACTGGCTGGCGGTAACAGGAGCGTGCCTGATGGTGGAACGGTCCAAGTTCTTGTCCGTCGGCGGCTTTGATGAGACCTTTCCCATTGCCTATAACGATGTCGAGCTGTGCTTTCGTTTGCATGCCGCGGGATATTTCAATGTGGTGTGCCAGGCGGTGCAATTGATCCATCACGAATCCGTCAGCCGGGGCCTGGATTCTCTCAGCGAGGAAAAGCGCGCCCGGCTTGAGAGGGAGAAACGCCACCTTTTCCGGGTGCATCCGTATTATTTTCAACACGATCCATTTTATAACCCCAACCTCCACCCGAATGGGATTAATTTTGAGATTGCCGGATGAAACCCCACGACCAACATCTTAAGCCGGAGCCCGGCTCCGAACCGGTTGCAGGCCCAGCGTTGCCTCATTTGATTCTCATGCGGCAGAGGATTGCCGCCGCCGCCGCCGTATCCTTCGATTTTTTTGATACGCTCTTTGTTCGCTCCCTGTTGGACCCGGAAGATCTTTTTTCCATCATCGGCAAGCGATTCAGGATCGCCGGCTTTGCGGCCATGCGAAGAGAGGCGCAGAGCGAGGCTTTCCGGCGGATGCACCAGGCCGGGAGACGGGAAATCACCCTGGAAGGCATCTATGCTTGCTTCGCCGGCCTTTCCCTGCCCGTTGCGGAGTTGATGCGGGCGGAGTATGAAATGGAGCTTTCGCTCGTCCACCCAAATGCGGAACTGGTCGAGCTTTTTGTGGATACCGTGGGCTCCGGCAAGGCGGTGGTGTTGACCTCGGATATGTATCTGCCGGGCGGATTTTTTGCGGAAGCATTGGCGCGGCACGGTCTTCCCGCCGTGCCGATATTTGTTTCTTCCGACAAGAATGCAACGAAACGGGACTCCGGCGAGTTGTTCGACATCGTCGCGACCGAGCTGGGGATTGCCCATGAACACATCCTGCATATCGGGGACAATTTCGAGTCAGACGTAAGGAAGGCCGGCGCGAAAGGCTTGGCAACCGCCTATTATCGAGAAATCCGCCGGCCGGAGAAGCTTAAGGATTCTACGCCCGAAGCGTCTCTGGCCAGGGCGTTGCTGCGGAAACACAGCAGGCAAATTCCGCAAAACTCTTTTCAGGAGCTTGGCTTTCTGTATGGAGGTCCGGCAGCCGTCGGCTTTTTGGACTGGATCAGCGAGCAGGCGAAACGCGACAACATTGATCATGTGCTGTTTCTGGCGCGCGATGGGTATATCTTGAACCGGATAGCACAATCGCACCTGAAAAGTGCGTTAATAAAATTCGATTACTTTTTGGGTTCCCGCGTGGTGTTTAAGCTGGCGGCGATGAACGAACGCAATTTTACGGAATTCCTGCCGTTCTTGCTCTCCGGCGCTGACGGCCTCGCGCCGCATGAATTATTGGAGAGAATCGGCGTTCATCCCCCGTCGCTCAAAGTAATGGCGGATTTTGGCCTGGGCGACGACGTGAGTGTCGGCCCCGAACGGCTTGCACAGCTTCGTGCCTTTTTCTATGCATACCGCTGGGAAATATTGAAGGTGTGCCGGCGGAACCGGCGGGCCCTGTTCGTCTATCTCCATGCGCTGGGAATTCGGCCGGGCGACCGTGTGGCCCTGGTGGATATCGGCTGGAACGGGACGACCCAGGATGCCTTCGAGCAGGCCATCAGCGAGGTGATGGCTCTCGATGTTTCCGGTTATTATTTTTGTTTGGCCGACACTCCGGAGTGTTTGCGGCGCCGGCGGACGCGGCGGATGTCCGCGCTGGTTTCGACCTCCTCGTGCGAAACGGAGATGGTTGAGCGAATTTACGCAAATCGCGTGGGCTGCGAACTGTTTTTTTCCGCACCCCACCCCTCGGTAACAGGGCTAACGATTGCAACCGATGGCAAGGTGGTGATGGAAGGGGGGGGAGGTTCTTCCGGGGGGGAGCTGGCCCGGATCAACAACGACATCACGGCCGGGATGCTCATGTTTGCCGGCAGCTATGATACCCTGAGAAACCAGCTGCAACTGCCGGCATCGCCTCTCTCGCTGGCGAGGCCCTTGCTTGAATTCATGAGTGATGGAAGCTGGCGCGGCCACGAATTGTTTGCCGCTGTCAAGAATTTCGATTGCTGGTCCCGCACCAGGAATCGGGATACTGTCCTTGTTGACCACTGATTGATATGCTCGCCACACTCCAGCGTTTGCAAAGAGCCACGGGACGCTTATGCAAGCAGCCCGCATTTCTCTATGAAACCGGCGAAGACTTTCTCGAAAGATATGTTCTCTCGGGATGGCCGGAATACCGGTTATGGCTCTGCCGGAATCGTTTCTTTACCAAACAGGGCCTGAGAGACCTGCACCGTGAAGCGCAAAGGTTCAGGGCCAAGCCTCTCATCTCCGTTATCATGCCGGTGTACAATCCGGACCCGGCGGAGTTTCAGCAGGCAATCGAGTCTCTGTTGTGGCAGGCGTATCCCCATTGGGAACTGTGCATAGCCGACGATCGCTCGACAAACAGGGATTACCTGAGAGTATTGGGCAGACTGAGAGACCGGCGGATAAAAGTGTATCTGAACCGCCGGCATGCCGGCATTGCGGGGACATCGCAGCATGCGCTGGAGAGGGCAAGCGGCGATTATATTGCCCTGATGGACCAGGATGATGAGCTCAGCCCGGATGCGCTCTTTGCCTTTGTCCGCGCACTCCAGCATCAGGAGATAGATTATTTCTACAGCGACCGGGACATGATCGCTCCCAATGGGGGCCGAACCATGCATTTCATGAAGCCCGGCTGGTCCCCTGAATATCTGTTGTCATTCAATTACGTCTGCCATCTCGAAATATACCGCAAAAGTCTTGTCGCCGCGGTTGGCGGGTTCCGGGACGGATATGAAGGTTCCCAGGACTATGATCTGGTCCTGCGCGCGACCGAGAAAAGCCAAAAAATTTATCATCACCCCATGGTCCTGTATAACTGGCGGCAATCCAGAAACAGCGTTGCCACAAATCTTGAGGCGAAAGGCTATGCCTTCGAGTCCGGGGTAAGAGCGGTGATGGATACGGCAAAAAGAAGAGCTCTGCCGGTGAAGAACGTGGTCGAGAACCGGGAATTGTGGCGCGGCCACTACCGGCTGATCTGGGACGAAACTGTTTTGACGGACCGGAAGATCACTTTTGTGGCCATCGGCGAGACCAGCGAGGACACCGGACGGGTTACCGGCCTGCTCAAAAAAATCGCCGGACCTTTTAAAAATAGCGAGTTTCTCTCGGCGAGACCCGGCGGTGCGGAACTCCAGGACCAGATAAAAGGCCTGCACCCTGATGGGCGCGTTTTTTTCTGCGATGGCACCGTAAGCGAAGTGGTGACCCCTGCCCTGGTTGACATGGTTGGTTATCTTGCCATCCAAGGAGTCAGTGTGGTAGGTTGTAAGTTTTCAGCGCGGAATAACACCCTGTGCAATGCGGGACTAGCCGTCACGGAATCGGGCCGGCTCCTCCTTGCATACCGGGGCAACCCCGTGGCCGAGCAGGGATACGGAGCGGTCGCCATGGTGCCGAGAAACGTCTCTGCAGTGTCCCCGGCATTTTGGGGGACGACGGTGGATGATCTCAGGCAAAAGGGGTTCGCGGGGCAACCGGGAGGCTATTATTCCGCGGCGCTGCATTATTTTAAAGAAACGCTGAAAACCGGAGGCCGCCTGGTATGCGTACCTTATATGTGCTTAGAGGTTGATTCCGCACCACGTGCTTACGCTGAGGAGCTGAAGACCTTTCTGAAGGAATGGCAAGAGGAAGGTCTTCAGGACAGGTATTACAATCCGAACTTGACGGATATTTCTGCAGATTTCGCTTTAAAATTATAAGGATATAGTGTGAGAGATCCAAAAGTTCTTGTCATTATAGTTACGTTCAACAAAAAGGAATACGTCTCAAACCTGTTGGCTTCGCTGAAATCCATAACATACCGGAACCACGATATAGTAGTTGTTGACAATGCAAGCTCTGACGGGACCGTGGAATTTCTGGAAAAGAAATTCCACGGCCTGCATATTATCAAAAACAAAGAAAACAACGGCGGTTCGGGAGGTTTCAATACCGGCCTTGCGTATGCCTTCCAACAGGAAGGGTATGATTATTTATGGCTGCTCGACAATGACGTTGAGGTATCGCCGGACGCCTTGACCAAGCTCGTCGAGGTGCTGGAGCAGCATGCGGATATCGCGGTTGCCGGCTCCCAGATGTGCCAGCTGGACAACCCCGCCGTCACCAACGAGGTGGGCGCCTATGTCGATCTGCGCCATGGCGGCCTGGTGCTCAATCGCCATCTCAGCCGCAAGGCCAATAACGCAAGCGGCATCTACGATGTCGATTACGTGGCTGCCGCCTCCCTGCTGATCCGGGCTGAGGTGGCAAAGAAGGCCGGCCTCTGGGAGGATTTCTTCATCCACTTCGACGACGTGGACTGGTGTCTGCGCATCAAGGAGATGGGGCATCGGGTGGCCGGGGTGGCGGACTCGGTGATCTGGCATGTCTCGGCGGCTGAAAAACCCATCACCTGGGCAATGTACTACGATGTGCGCAACATGCTTTTCCTGCTCGACAAGCATGCCGCCAGGCAGGACGTCAGCCGCTTCGGCCGCAGGAAGGTGTTGCAGGCCATTTACAGCGAGTTGCGGGGGCTGACTCCGCTGGCGGAGCTGATCTTCGAGGCGATCGAGGATTTTCAGCACGGCACAATGGGCAAAAAGCAGTTCTCCCTGCCCAGGGAGGAGGATGACGCCACGGTCGCGAAGACCCACCCGCCAAGCGATGTGCTGCTTTTTCCGAACGCCTGCTTTGATCCCCTGCGGTTCCCGTGCGACGACCACTCCCTCCGGTCGGTCAGCGCGATCATGCTCCCTCCGTATCTCCATGACGCCGCCTGGTACTGGTCCCGGAAAGGGGGCCCCCCCGTGACACAACATAATTTTCCGGCTAAAATGACTCTCTCTCTGCTGGGCCTGTGCACCGGCTACCGGAAGTACCGCCGTGCCTATGCGAGCATCAGGGACATGGCCTTTCTCCCGGCGCTGCTCTCCGAGGAACTGGTGGTGAAGATCGCCGAGCGGAGCTGGGTGCTCAAGCGGGACCGCATGACGGTCTGGCAAAATACCGTGCGTGGTTTGGCGCGCGGGGCCAGACTCTACTGGAAGTTTCTTTTCTAAGGGGCAAAGGGATGCAATACGATTATCTGATTGCCGGCGCCGGTATTACCGGCTTGACTGTGGCGCGGCAGCTGGCCGAAGCAGGGAAAAAGGTGCTGGTCCTGGACCGCCGGAACCATATCGGCGGCAACTGCCATGACGAGTACGACGAGCATGGCATCCTGATCCACAAGTACGGACCCCATATCTTCCACACCAACCACCAGGCGGTGTGGGATTTTCTGAGCCGTTTTACCGATTGGCGCCATTACCAGCACACGGTGAAGGCCTATGTGGATTCCCAGCTGGTCCCCATGCCGGTCAACGTGGATACCCTCAACCGCCTCTACAATCTGTCGCTCACCGCGGAAAGCATGGCCGCGCACCTGGAGTCGGTGCGGGTGCGCCTCGATGCGGTGCAAAACTCCAGGGATGCGGTCCTGGCGCGGTTCGGCGCGGATATCTATGAGAAATTTTTCAAGAACTACACCTTGAAGCAGTGGGGGATCGCCGCCGAGGATCTGCACCCGTCGGTCTGCGAGCGGATTCCCCTCCGGCTGAACCGCGACGACCGCTACTTCACCGACCCCTTCCAGGGCATGCCCCTGCATGGCTACCACCGGATGTTCGAGCGCCTGGCCGCGCATCCCAACATCCAGCTGCTGCTTCAGGCGGAGTATCGGGAGGTTGCCCGGCAGGTCAAGCACCAGGGGCTGGTCTATACCGGGCCCATCGACGAATACTTCGACTACCGCCACGGCAGGCTCGGCTACCGGTCGCTGCGGTTTGACTTCAGAAATCACCGGCAGGAGTCCTTCCAGGAGGCGCCGGTGGTCAACTTCCCCAATGACTATGCATTTACCCGGATAACCGAGTATAAGAAGCTGACCGGGCAGGAGGCGGGATCAACGACCGTTTCCCGCGAATACCCCTGCGATGAAGGGGATCCTTATTACCCCATGCCCACCGAGGGCAACCAGCTGCTCCATGGCAGGTATGCGGAACAGGCGAAAAAAGAGAAAAAGGTGATCTTTGCCGGCCGCCTGGGTGCCTACCGCTATATGAATATGGATATCGCCTGCCTGGAGGCGATGCAGGTCGCCAAAACCTTGCTCACGAACCCGTAGTTTACCGGCTTGGAGGGAAATATGAAAAGACAGATCCTGTTGTCCGCGCTCTTTTCCGTGGCGGTTGTTCTCTTGTCCGCGATGAGTGCCTTTGCGGAACTCACCCTGGACTACGAATCGGCGCTTGAAGATTCCGCGGAGCCTTTTTCGGAGCGAATCTATTCTTACGACTTCGCGGTGGACACCACCGGCCAGATCCACGTCATCTACTCCAAGCCGGTGGATTCCGGCGCCCGCTGCGAGATTATTTACGCCACGGGCTCCGGCGGCGCCTGGACCAGGCAGACCCTGGATACCGATGGCAAGGCGGGGTCGATTTCCACCCATCTGGCGCTGGACGCCACCAACAAGGCCCACGTCTGCTACATCAAGGCCCAGCAGGATCCGGAGACCCACCTGGTGTACCAGACCATCACCAACAATGTTCCCTCGTCCCAGATCACCGTGGAAGGCGGCGGCTGGCATACCCGGATGCAGCTGAACAGCAGCGGTCGCGCTATTTTCATCCGGGAGGGCGTCTCCGGGCTGCGGCTGTTCAGCCCCTCCGGCGCAAGCTCCTGGTCGGAGAGTCAGATCCAACTCCCCACGGCCTCCCACTACCGGATTGGCAACTTTGTCTTTGACCAGAGCCGGAATGCCTATCATGTGACCTACGGCGACGGCACCTCAACCCACAACTTCAAGTATGCCTATTCCGCCGACGGCAGCTCCTGGAACGGCTCCACCATTGATAGCTCCGGCACCCTGGTTGAGTGGGAGTTCTGGACGGATCTGGTGGTGGACCAGGCCGGGACGCCCCATGCGGCCATGTACAAGTACAATGCCAACAACGTGGGCACCTCGGTGCTGTTCGGCAAACTGGAAAACGGCGTATGGCGGACGGCCATCGCCGACGGCGGGGATGCGCAGTCACGCGCCGGCATGGGGCCGGGGCTGGCCATCGACGGCGGGGGCAGTCTGCACGGCGTCTGGGACAACTCCCCGGACGTGCCCATGGACGCCAATGGCGCGGCGGGCAACATCATGTACCGTTTCAGCACCGATGATGGCGCCAACTGGGACGTACACCAGGCCTTGCGGGGGTACTCCGCCGAAGGCGCCTGCAAGATAAAGATTGTCGGCCAGAAACTCTATCTGCTGGTGCTGGGCAACTACACCGATGCCAAGCTCTACTTCATGGAGTTTAGCCTGCCCGCCGCCTCGGCGGACCTTTTTGAGGTTGCCACCGACACCATGTACTACGCGCAGGGCGCGCCGGTCTCTTTACATGCCAGGATCCAGGGCAGCGTCACCGGCGATCTCTATGTGGTGATGGTGCATCCCTGGGGCTTTTTTTACTACCTGGGCGTGGATTTTGTCTGGCATCAGGTCTCGGATCTTGGCGCCGTGCAGCCGGTGTTGTCCAATTTTCAGCTGACATCGCTGAACAGCTACTTCCTGACGGTGACCGCCATGTCGCAAGCCCCCTTCACCACCAACGGAGATTTTCTGCTGGCCAGCGGGGTGACGCCGCACGGGACGCCGGTCACCGCCATGACATTCCTGACGCCGCTCTATCTCTGCCCGATCCATGTATGGTAAAGCGCACCGGGATCCGTCCTTGAAAAGAACGCTCAAAAAAACCAAGCGGTTGCTGCAAAAGGCCGGCTATCTGCTGCGCTCAACCAAGGACCGCGAGCATTTCCGGCCCGAAGGCCGGACGCAGGTCGAGGCGCTTCGCCACTGGCCGCTTTTTGAGCGGATGCGCCTCGCGGCGGCAATGGACCCGGACCCGCGCGCCAGGCGGGAGATGTTTGCCCGCGCCGGGCAGGCCGATACGCTCACCCGGCATATTGCGGCCGATGATTTTACCGCGGCCCGGCTCATTGCGGAAATCGCCGCCCTTGCCGTCAGCGGCGGCGAAATTCACCTGCCGCCAGGCCGGATAGAACTCTCCGGGGAACTGCGGCTTCCTTCCGGGGTGCGCTTGGTAGGAGTGCCGGGAAAGACGGAACTTGTATTCCGGGGCACGCTTTACGGCATTGTGCTTGGAGGGGCTGGGGGTACGGTCAGGGATGTACGTCTGGAAAACATGAGGATCAGGCATGAGGGAGACCACCGCTTCTGCGCCGCGGTCTTTGTCACCGCTGCCGTGGACCTCCTCTTTTCCCAGGTGGAGATCCTTGCCCCGCGCGCAGTGGGCTTTCTGCTGGCCGATGGGGTGGAGCGGGCGCGATTTGAGCATTGTGCGGTATCACGGGCCGGGCTGGTCGGCTTCATGCTGGTGCGGGATGTGCGCGACACCACCTTCCACGCCTGTATTGCCGAATATTGCGGCCAGGGGGGGGCCTTCCTCACCGACCTGAAACTGCCGCCTGGCATGGATCCCTTGGATTTTGACGGGCAAATTCATCACACCAATGAGATCATCGGCAATTTCGGCCCTTTTGCTCCGGAAGATCCCTCCCCTTGCCGCACCACCTTTTCAGGCTGCATATTCCGCCATAACCGCAAGATGGGGATCACCACGGACGGCGTCGGCTATCTGCGGGTTGTGGATTGTCTGATCGCCGGGAACGACTGTGAAGGAATCACCATTGATAACGGCGCCTGGGGATGTCATATCCAGAATTGCCACATTTACAACAACGGCTGGCGAGGGTTGCAGCACGATGAAGAATTGCACCTTGATTTTGTCAGTAACGAAGGGCTGATGCAGGATGGCAGCTCCAAATCCAAATTGCCCGGAGTGAGCCTCGACAACGCGGCCTATATACGAATTGAAGACAACTGCATCGAAGGAAACTGGGGAGACGGCGTTAAGTTTGTCCGCTCGGTGTATGGCTGCACCGTGGCGCGGAACCTCATCGCCAACAACAACCGCGGCGAGAATGACCGGTTCCATTTCTTCGGCGTCCTTGCCGGGGTTGCGCAAAGGCAGCATCCGGACCAGGACGATTTCCCCAGCTGTCATAACCGGATTGTGGAAAACGATATTTTAGGCCCCCATCATTCGGGTGTCCATCTGATGCACCTCACCACCGGAAACCTCGTCCGGAACAACAGAATCGCCGGGGCAACCTTTGCGCCCATCGAGGATCACGAAACCATGGGCAACACCATTATGGAAAACGGTTCCGCTTTAAACGCACCTGGAACCGGGGTGTTCTGAGATGGCTGTCAGCTGACGATCCGCCTTGAAACGTCAAGAACCCACAGGGGGTAACATGTCTTTTTCCGGTCCGGCCACGCATCCTGCCTCGCCTCGCGTCGCGGCGGTGGTGGTGACCTATAACCGTCCGGCGGAGCTGCTGTTGGTCGTAAGCGCGCTGCGTCATCAGTCCCGGCCTCCGGAGGCAATTATCGTCTTCGATAATGCCGGGCCGGTGCCGGCGGCGGAGACTCTGCGGGAGTATGCCGGGGAGATAGAGATCGTCCGCCAGGCCCACAATCTCGGGGGCGCGGGCGGGTTTGCCGGCGGCTTGCAACAGGCGATGGCTCAGGGGGCGGATTGGGTCTGGTTGATGGATGACGATGCCGTCCCCGGGCGAGAGGCGCTGGCGGAGTTGTTGGCCGTGTTGCCTGAGGTGCCGGGGCAGACGGGGGTATTGTGCTGCGCCGTGAGCGAATTTGGGGCCTTGGCCCTTGAGCACCGGCGGCTTTTTTGCCGATGGACCGGCCATGAGCGGGCGATTCGCCGGGCCGATTATGCAAAGCGGCTGGTGGAAGTCGATACCGCTTCCTTTGTGGGGTTCCTTGTCTCGGGAAAGGCGGTTCGTGATGCCGGGTTGCCGAATGCGGAATTTTTCCTGGCCTATGACGATACGGAATACTCCCTGCGCTTGCGCCAGGCCGGCTGGCGCCTCTGGCTGGTGCCGGGCAGCAGGATAGATCATGTGCGGATACGAGCCTCCCGGCTTCGGGCCAGCGCTTTTGGGCCGAAACATTATTTCAATATTCGCAACCGTCTGATTGTAAAGCGATGGTATGCCAGATTCTGGGGCCTCGCCCTGGTAAGGGATATCGTCTTTTCCTTATTGCTTTGGATCGTGTGCCGTGGCATAACCCAACCGGGGAGTCTGCGCCTGCTGGTGCGTGCGCTCAAAGATGGTCTAGAGTGCCGTTTGGGGCCGTTTCCGGCCGGGATAAACGAGCGCCGCTGAGAGTGCTGTCTGCACACGAGCAGGCCGATGACAGCTAAGCGAGCGCAGCGAGACTGCGACGCGGATGGGGTGCTGCTGGATAGTTACTCGTGGTGCTCGATAATGCCATAGGGTGTTGCTAGGCGTCATGGCAAGAATGAAAAATATTTCCGGAAAAATAACCCTCTCGTGCGCACTGCTTCTGGTTTTGGCCCCCGGC
>JAZDIS010000167.1:0-2123 GCA_043804705.1 Pseudomonadota bacterium
CGCGAGAGTAAAAGGGTTCGTGGTATCAGGAAAAGGCCGCCATCAGTGTTGCCTCGGCCACCAGCTTGTTGTCGACAAAAGCCTTGCCGTCCATCTTCCAGATTTTGCCCTTCTGTTTGAGCAACGAGAGTTTGAATATGATCTGGTCGCCGGGCACCACGGTCTGCCGGAACCTGACGCCGTCAATGCCGGCAAAATAGATGAGCTTCTCCCCCACCATGTCAGGGTGGCTGAGAAAGGCCAGCAGCCCGCCGACCTGGGCCATGCCCTCCAAAACGAGGACGCCCGGCATGATGGGCCTTGCTGGGAAATGTCCCTGGAAAAACGGCTCGTTGATAGTGACGTTTTTCAGGCCGACAATGGATTTTCCGGCAGCTACCTCCAGGATACGGTCCACCAGGATAAAGGGATAGCGGTGCGGCAGCAGCTTCAGGATGCCTTCTATGTCCAACGATGCCAGCTCGTTACTCTTCATTCTTTCCTCCTCGTTTTCCTGCGGTTTTTTTTCTATGAGGGCGCTGCCCTTTTGGGCCGTTGCCCTTTGCCTGCAGCGCGGCGAGCTGTTTTTTCAGTTCGCGGATTTCCCGGTACAGTTCCGGCAGCTTGGCAAGTATCGAACTGGACTTGAGCCAGTCCTTGTGGGGAATGGCCGGGGTGCCGCTGACAATGGCGCCGGCCGGCTGGTTGTTATGGACACCGGACTGGGCCGCGACCATGACACCGTCTTCCAGGTGGACGTGGCCCTTGATGCCTGCCTGGCCGCCTATAACCACGCCCCTGCCGAGGGAACTGCTGCCGGCAAGTCCCACCTGGGCCACGACCAGGGATCCTTCACCGATTACAACATTATGGGCTACCTGGACGAGGTTGTCGATTTTTACCCCCTGCTTGATCCAGGTCCTGCCGAATGTGCCGCGGTCGACGCAGACATTGGCGCCGATCTCCACGTCATCATCGATCTGGACAAAACCGACATGGGGGCGTTTCAGGTGCCTGCCGTTTTTATCCGTGGCATACCCGTAGCCGTCACTGCCGATGACCGAGCCGCTGTGGATGAGCACCCGGTTGCCGATCCTGCTCTCCGGGTAGACGATGACATTGGGATACAGGATGCAGTCGTCGCCGATGGTAACGCGGTCGCCAATGACAACCCCGGCATGGATGGTAACCCGCTCTCCCAGCCTGACCCGGTTGCCGAGCACCGCCCTGGCGGAGATGGAAATCTGGTCCGGGATGGCGCAGTCCGTGCCGATGACCGCCTGGTCGCTGATTCCCGCCGCCTCGAACGGCCTGCTTTCAAAATAACCGTGGATAACGGCAGCCGCCACATTGGGATCCTTAACTCTGAGAAGGGGCTTGGAGGCTGAATGGACGGCCAGCGGCACGATAACCGCTGCCGCCCTGGTGTTCTCTATGGCTTCTGCCCTGCCAGCCTTGGTGATAAAGGTGATCTCGCTCGCCGTTGCCTCGTCCAGGTCGTTGAGGCCGGAGATGGCAATCCGCGGATCGCCGTGCACCTCTCCATCCACCATGGCGGCTAGCTCGGCAAGTGTTTTTGTTTTATCTTCCATGGTTCCAGGTTGTTGTTTGGGGTCTCTTGAGAAAGGCTCCTAACATAATCGGTTGGCGATGGCAGTTCAAGCTGATTCGTACAGGAAAAACTCCCGGCGCCGGGAGTCGTACTCCTGCAGGTCATGCTGCCAATGCTGCTCCAGTTCCATGAGATCGGCCTGCTTTTCAAGTGCCGGGCGGAGAGAGGCGTCGCCGAGGATCATGTCCATGGGCAGCTTTTCGAACTCATACTCATACGGCGGATCCTTATACCTGAAATCACCGGGATACAAGGTGAGAAACGCCTGGAGCAGGGCCAGTGATGTCCGGAAGGGTTTATATTCCTTCTGGTCCGTGACATGGATCTGGAAACCGGTGCAGGCCTGGCCGCGCCACTTGTTGGCTGTCGGCTCGAAAACCACGGGCCGCAGGATGCAGCCCGGGGTATCCGCAATCCCCGGCAGCCTGGCAAGGATGTCCCGGTGGTTGAAAAAGGGGGCGCCGCAGAGCTCAAAGGGCATGGTCGTGCCGCGTCCCTCCGATATATTGGTTCCTTCCCAGATGACCTGACC
>JAZDIS010000168.1:0-3906 GCA_043804705.1 Pseudomonadota bacterium
GGCCCGCTGAGCGGGTGGGGCACGTCGCTCAGAAACCCCACTTCACCGGAACGGCCCACCAGTTGGCAGACCAGAGAAGCGGCAGCGCTGACGAGCAATTCAAAGGCCAGGTCGCCCGTTGGCGCGTCCCAGGCCGATTCCGTCAGCGAAGCAGTCTCCAGGCAGACGAGCGAACGTACCTGGGCCGAACCTTCCCAGATGTTTGCCTTCAGAGAGCCGGTGCGGGCCGAAGCGATCCAGTTGATCCGCCGCAAGGGGTCGCCGGGCTGGTAGTCCCTTAAACCTGCCACCAGCAGCGGATCGGCGAAACGAAAGTCGACACAGCGCTGGTCGCCGAGGGATTGTTGCCATCCGGGCGCCACTTCCGGCAGGGAAAAAAGGCGCGGATAGACCAGAAGTTCCCCCTCCTCGCCCGGCAGCGGTATTTCCCTGTAAAAGAAAGAGGATGGGTCGCCGGCGCGCAGAAAGGAGGGCTGTGCCCGGTAGGCGCCTCGTCTGCCCGCGCGCCATGGGACCTGCCAGCTTGCTTCCTGCCATCCCGACAGCCATCCCATGCGGCAAACCAGGCGGTCATTCCGCGGCCGGTAGGGTGATCCGGGCAGACAGAACAGGCCTCCCGTCACCGAACGGCTGATTTCAAGCCATGGGGCCGGCAGCCACTTCCCGTTGGTGATCGTGAGCCGGGAAGATACCGCCTCGCCGGGAAATACGCGCCGGGCCGTCCCCTTTTCCTCAACCCGGATGCTGTGCGGCGCCAGTTTGGCCCAGACACGGCTCAGCAGCCAGACCAGGGCAAGGGCGGCGGCCAGGAACGCAAGGCTTTGAAGACGAAAGGCCGCAGCCAGGCCGCTGATGGCAAGCAGGAACCAGATACCCTGTTCAGAGAAAACCACCGCGCCGCGCAGCGATTGTACGCCGTCAGTTTTTTCCATGGGACGCTTCCGCTGCCAGAGGCACGTCCACTGCCGCCAGTACCTCGCGCAGGATATCTTCGGCGAAGATGCCGCGCAGGCGGACAGGCGCCTGCAAAATGACCCGGTGGGCAAGGCAGGGGAGGGTCAGCTCCTGCACGTCATCGGGCAATACAAAATCCCGGCCCCGAAAGGCGGCCAGGACCCGTGCGGCCCTGAAAAGGACCAGGCTGGCCCGGGGGCTGGCGCCCATGGCAAGCTGCGGGTGGACGCGGGTCCGCCTCACCAGCTCCAACAGATAATCGCGGACCGCGGGAGCGACATAGATTTGGCGGCACAGGGCCTGCCAGCCGATAATGTCATCCGGTTCCACCAGGGGCCGGATGGCATCCAGCGGGTTGTTTCCCCCATGTGCCTCCAGCATGCCCTGTTCGTCCTTCAGCTCAGGGTAGCCGAGCCGCAGGCGCAGCAGAAAACGGTCCAGCTGGGCTTCGGGCAGGGGAAAGGTCCCTTCCAGATCAATGGGATTCTGGGTGGCGAGAACCAGAAAAGGGCGCGGCAGCAGGATGCGCTGTCCATCCACCGTCACCTGTCCCTCTCCCATAGCCTCCAGCAGGCTGGCCTGGGTGCGCGGGATGGCCCGGTTTATCTCGTCGGCCAATACCACCTGGGCAAGGACCGGACCCGGACGGAAGCGGAATTCCCTCTCTTTCTGATCGAAGAAGTTGAACCCGGTCACGTCCGAGGGCATCAGATCCGGGGTAAACTGAATGCGGGAAAAAGAGCAATTCAGGCTGCGTGCCAGTGCCTTTGCCAGGGTTGTTTTGCCTGTCCCCGGCAGGTCTTCGATGAGGACGTGCCCCTCAGCCAGCAGGGCGACAAGCAACAGTTCCACCGCCTTTCGCAGCCCGAGCACCACGCGCCCCACAGCCACCTGTATCGCTTCGACCTCCGTGCGGAGGCGTCCTAATTCTTCTTCCATCCACAAGCTCCTGTTGTCCTGAAAAGTATAAAAAATAAAGGCATGTATACGGGAAATCTGAATTATATGTCAATATAAATAGCAACACGGCGACAAGTCCGCCCTTGCCGGCGCTTCTATGGAAACATACGGAAACGATTGCCCGACTCATATTTTTTTCTGCCAAACAACGCCGTCTGTTGACTGAACCGACTTACGTGACGTACCATAGGGTTCCTTCTTGATTTTGGGAAATCTTATTACCCTGCGGTTCCATAAAAAAAGAATAATAACTATGCATTAGTATAAATTGGAGGCAAATATGACCGGTGCGGAAAGTCTGGTCCAAACCCTTTTAAATGGCGGCAAGGAGAGACTGCCGTGATCTTAATGGCCAGTCCTTTCCTGATGGAAAAAGAGCTTTGGCTGGCAGGCCGGATTTCAAAGGCCACCGGCGCCCGCATCATGGGAGAGCGACTCAATGGCCGCGTCCAACAGGGCGCAGGCCGGGCAAAATTTCACCGCCTGCCCTACCCTGTAAATCCTGCCCTGAAAATGCTGGAGGGGGCGGCCCATCTCATTCTGGTTGGGGCCAAACCGCCGGTCTCTTTCTTTGCCTGGCCAAACCTTCCGAATTGGCTGACGCCGGTGAGTTGTAAGATTCACACTCTGGTTACCCCGGAACAGGATGGACTGCAAGCCCTCAAAACACTGGCCGAAGCACTCAATGCGCCGGCTGAACCGGCTGCCGTGTATGAATTAGACCGGCCGGAGCTGCCAACAGGAGAGATCACGGTGGAAAAAGTGTGGGCAGCGCTGTCGGCGCTCATGCCGGAGCATTCGATTATTTCAGATGAAGGGGTAACCTCCCGTCGCGATGCCGACCGTTGGATTTGCGGGGCCCCGGCACACGACTGGCTTAGCATCACCGGCGGGGCAATCGGACAGGGCCTGCAGGCGGCCACCGGAACTGCGGTGGCCTGTCCGGATCGAAAAGTATTTTCTATGCAGGCCGACGGTTCCGGCATGTATACCCTCCAGGCCCTTTGGACCCAGGCACATGAAAAGCTTAATGTGGTCACCGTAATCTTTAGCAATCACTGTTATAAAATCCTGGAAGGTGAGCTTGAGCGGGTGGGTGTAGCGGGAATCGGCCCGAAAGCCAGGAAGCTTATAGATCTTACCCGGCCTGAATTGGACTGGGTAAAACTGGCAAACGGCATGGGGTCATTGGAAAAGCAGCTAAAACGGCCGCATCGTTCAATTTGCACCCTATTGCAGGCGAAACGTGGTGACGCAGGTCATGCTGCCGTCGAAGGTCCCGAGCATGCCCCTGGCCGTAAGGTTGTTCCGCTGAACCGTAAGATCGATCTTGCGGTTCCTGGGAAGCCACAGCTCAAAGAAACCGTTTTGCAGGGTATCGATGGGTCCATCGAATAAGACATGTCCCTCCTGGTCGACCGCTTTTACCTCAAACTTTTGATTAACCAGTTCCCCCTGACAGGAGGAAAAGTAATGAATCACTCAGGTGTGTGTCTTTCTGATATAAGGGGCGACTGCCACCAGCATTTTGTCTGCGGGCATCGGGATCGTTTTAGCCTGGCCGTCGGGAAACTTGAAAACGATCTTCCGGGCGTCAGCGCTGATCGTAATATTCCTGTTTGTCCATCTCCACTGGTTGGCGAGGGCCACGGCTTGAACGGCATCCACATTCTCCAGTTCAGCCATGAGTGATTTCTGGTCGGCCTGAAGGGCGCCGGGTGAAAAGAGTGAGATGATCCAAAGGGTGAAAATAGCGAATGAAGTTGCAGTTTTCATATGCGTGCCCCATAAAAATTAGGTTGGCTCTTCGCTGTTTTGTGTGGGTAAACAGTTGCTGCAAGTGTCATTGACACAACGCATTGATTCACCAGGGTTTTTAGACAGGATTAACAGGATGGACAGGATGTTGCCTGCCGGCCGGAAGCCGGACAGACAATAAACCATCACCTGCGGCGAGGAGGGCAATCCGGTGGAGAAAGAAGACGTAACCCA
>JAZDIS010000169.1:0-2096 GCA_043804705.1 Pseudomonadota bacterium
ACGCTGGCGCACCGGGAGTTGAAGTCATTGACCTTTTGATTGATCTCCGCACGGCGCTGATCGAGGGTGTGCTTCCAGGCCCTCAGCCTGTCCCCGTTTGCCGGGCTCAAGGCGGCGGGCACTCCACCATCGGGGGCAGCGGTCTGGGCGATCGAGGAGGTCGAAAACAGGAGAAGGCCCAGGCAAAGGAGGCCAATCAGGTGTTTCGGTCCGGGGTTTCGGGTCGGCATTTTCATGGCGGGGATCCTTGGCGGTCTACGGTTTGGACGGCGCCGGGGGTGGCGGACTTTTCCTGGGTGTTCCCTTATCGCTTCCGGGGACGGTCGGCGCCTCTTCCAGGGCCACGGTGAGCATGAAATTGGAAAATCGCATCTTGTTTTTTGCCTGGTCCGCCTGTTCCCTGGCCTTCACGATCTCCACGTTCCTCTCGGGCGTGCGCGGCAGTTTCTCCAGTTCTGTGACCTTTTGTTCCTGTTTCTGCCACTCCTGTTTTTCCGTGTCCCGTTTCTTTTCCAGGGTCTCGAGGGCGGGCGTCCTCTTTTCTTTGGGCACCACCGGTTCCTTGTATCCTGAGCCCCGGCCGTCCACGACCATGGGGTCCAGAGAACCGGCATCCTTGCCCGCTGTGTCAAAGGGACGCCTGGACTGCTCGCTGGCTTCTTCCCGGGTCGGCGCGTTCTTCGCGTCTTTCCCGTGGGCCGCTGCGCTTTTCAGCTGATCCATAGCGCCGGTGTTCATGCCGGGCTGATTCCCTTCTGCCGGGTCCCTGGGAACCAGGCCGGGATTCGCGGGCGAACCTTGCGGAAAGGGCTCCAGTCCCAGGAAGTTGAGGCCGGATTTGGAGGGGGCAGCCTGCACAGGAGGAGGGGAGGCCAACTCGGCAACCTGGCGGCGGACAGAGCCCAGCGACAGGCCTTGGGGCAATGCGGTGAGGGCGCTGGAGGCCTCTGCGAGCAGGGAGTTGAAGAGTCGGACCTGGGGCTCCTGTTGCTGCTTCAAGGCCTGCAACTTGGCCTTGCCCTCCTCATACTCCTTCTGCTTATTCGAGACCAGCACTTTGGCCTCGTCCACCTGCTTGCCCTCTCCCGCGACCAACTGTTGTTTTCTGCTTTTCAGTTGTTCCAGCCAGTTATTCTGGCGAGCGGCTTCCGCGTTGTAGGCGTCCGCTGCAGCCTTGTCCCTTTTTTCTCCCAGCCTGGCGTTGTGCTCATCGGTCCGACGATTTCGCTCATCCCACTCCTGGTTCAACTGGGCCATTTTCTCTTGGTACTGCTTCAACAGCCATTCATACTGGCGCTGGGCCGATTCCAAGTCGTTTTTTAGAAAATTCTCCCGGCTGGAAAGGGTCTCCATCTCGCTCTGGCGGTCGCGGAGCGTGGAGGCAAGCTGGTTTAGCTGGTTGCGCTTGCGCTCAAGCTCGCCCAGGCGGAAACGCAACTCTGCGGCGTCGTCCTTGTTCGCTGAGGCGGCGGCCTGATCCGCTTTCTTCAGGGCCTCGTCGTAGCGGGTCTTCCAGGGGCTCAGTGCTTCCGCAAAGGGATCCGCTGCCAGAAGGAGGGTCGGGGAAAGGAACAGCCAGGCTGCCCACAGGACCGCGGGCAAGAGTCTCAGGCGGGGTGTCGAACGCCATCGTTTCATGTGCACCTCTTGGATGCCTCCCTTATGCCGGAACCGTCGTCCCGGCAGAATGAAGATTGGGCAAAACATCTGGAACAAAGGCAGTTGTGAAAGCGAGCTTAGCACCGGGTTCGGAAAGAAATCAATAGAAAAACGGTGCCTTAGTCTCCCCATGGCGGCTGCGGCCAGATGTATCTCAACAATAGAAGAGTCTCTGGGAAGGTGCGGCAGCAAACGCTCAATCATCCTGTAGGTGTCATCTAAGAGATGATCGGTGGTTTGCCTGAGCCTCACCACAAAAAAAGCACGATATTCCGTGAGCCGAATCGCCGGATCAGACTTGATTGATACTGAGCCCCGCCGCGCCAGCTCCCCAGAGGGGAGGGGGACTATCGGATACCGAGAAGAGGGTGTTAAATAGAAGGGTCCCGGATAATGGAGAATGAGGACCGGTTCGAGGGACATGTTGGCCAGGGTAT
>JAZDIS010000170.1:0-10512 GCA_043804705.1 Pseudomonadota bacterium
GGTCATTAAAAAAGGGAATCAACCGCATACGGTCGATTCCCTTTAGAATTTCTGGCGTCCCCAACGAGATTCGAACTCGTGTCGCCGGCGTGAAAGGCCGGTGTCCTGGACCGGGCTAGACGATGGGGACAAATATCCGTACAGAAAATGGTGGGTCGTGCGCGACTTGAACGCGCGACTCTCTGCTTAAAAGGCAGATACTCTACCGACTGAGTTAACGACCCAACCTGTAGGAAAAGGCACTTTTACAACAGTCGGTTTTCCGTGTCAAGTATTTGCTGAGTTCTTTTTCCTTTTTTTGCTCCGTGTTCATCCCCGGCTGTCTGCCGGATAACGCCATGAGCTTGTGTAATTATTGGGGTTTTTTGAGTGGGGCTGTGCCGCTTAAATAGCTTGTGGCGGTCGCCTGGGTCTGCTATATCTTCTGATTTGTTGCGGATAAAGATGGGGCTTTTGCGCGGAGCAGGGCTTTTTTTTTCTGACTATTTACTTTTGGGTGCGTCATGGGGTTGTTGGCCAGATCGGCAAGTTATGTCCGCTATGCGGTGGAAGGGGATCTTCCCGCGAATTTCTGGGAGTTCGCCGCCGAGCGGATCGCCCGGCATTCCTTCCGGGATATTGACGAGAGCTACGAAGAACGTTCCGTGGGCTGGGTTTCGGTGCTCAACATGTTCGACAGCGAGTTTGCCTATGCCTCGTATGCGGCGGCGGACCATGTCGTGCTCTCCCTGCGCATGGACGAGCGGATGGTGTCGTCCAAGGTGCTCAACAAGTTCTGCCTCAAGGAGGAGGAGCGGATTAAAAAAGAGCGGCAGATTCCCAAGCTGGCCCGTGCCCACCGGGTGGAGATCAAGGAGAGCGTCAAGCTGATGCTGATGAAAAAGGCGGCCCCGACTCCGGCGGTGTATGATCTCTGCTGGAATCTGGCCGAGGGGACGCTCCTGTTTTTTTCCACCAGCCAGAAGGCCCAGGAGCTGCTGGAGGAATTCTTCAAGGAAACCTTTGATCTCAGCCTGATGCTCCAGGTGCCCTACCTCACCGCCGAGCATCTGCTCGATGCCCCCGGCCGCGAGGCCCTGGCCGACATCACCCCCGCCATCTTCATTTAATTCCCAGAGGCTTAAAGCGCATGGATTTAGTTGATATCATTGACGAAAAAAGATTTGTGGGCCAGGAGTTTCTCACCTGGCTTTGGTTCAAAAGCGAGGAGCGGGGGGGCACCATTTTTCTCCCCGAGGCGGGGGAGGATATCCAGCTGGTTTTTGAAAAGCACATGATGCTTGAGTACGGCGAAGGCGAGAACCGCGAGAAGCTGATCTGCCGGGGGCTGATGACCGAGCTCCAGGAGGCGCGTACCGGGCTGGCCATGGGCAAGAAGCTGGAGCAGGCCCGGATCTTGCTGACCCGGGGGGAGTATGAATGGAATCTGTCCTTCAAGGCCACCCTCATGGAGTTCCGCAATGTGAAGCCGCCCAAAACCATGGGCTCCGCCGAAGAGGGCAGCGACCCCGAGGCGGTTGAAGGCAGGCTGCTTGAGCATCTCAGTCTGCATGAGATGGTGGTGCGCACCGTGGATCAGCTGTTTCGGATGTTTCTTGAGCTGAGGATCGGCTCCGGCTGGGAGCAGGAACTGAGCCGGGTTCAAGCCTGGGTGCGGAAAGGAAAAGAGACACACTGACCGGCGGTTTTGTCTCGCCGCCGGGCAAGGATAAGGGAGAGAACACCATGAAATTTGAAACCGTCATCGGCCTGGAGGTCCATGCCCAGCTCAAAACCAAGAGCAAGATTTTCTGCGGCTGCACCACTGCCTTCGGCAACCCGCCCAACACCAACACCTGCCCGGTCTGCCTCGGTATGCCCGGCGTCCTGCCGGTGCTGAACAAAAAGGTGGTGGAGTATGCCATGAAGATGGCCCTTGCCACCAACTGCGCCATCGGACCGCTCAACCAGTTCGCCCGCAAGAACTATTTTTATCCGGACCTGCCCAAGGGCTACCAGATTTCCCAGTTCGACCTGCCCATTGCCGAGCACGGCTGGGTGGAGGTCGAGGCCAATGGCCGGACCAGAAGGATCGGCCTCACCCGTATCCACATGGAGGAGGACGCGGGCAAGCTCATCCACGACGAGCGTGAGCCGGTGAGTTATGTGGACCTCAACCGCACCGGGGTCCCGCTCATCGAGATCGTCAGCGAGCCGGATATCCGTTCGCCGGAGGAGGCCGCGGCCTATCTGAAAAAGCTGCACGCCATCCTGCGCTATCTGGACATCTGCGACGGCAACATGCAGGAGGGCAGCTTCCGCTGCGACGCCAATATCTCGCTTCGGCCCGTGGGTCAGAAGGAGTTGGGCACCCGCACCGAACTCAAGAACATGAATTCATTCAAGAACGTGCAGAAGGCGCTGGAGTTCGAGGTGCGACGTCAGCGGGACCTGCTGCTGGACGGCGGCAAGATCATTCAGGAAACCCTGCTCTGGGATGCGGACCGCAACGTGACCAATGCCATGCGTTCCAAGGAAGAGGCCCACGATTACCGCTACTTCCCTGACCCGGACCTGGTGCCGGTGGTGATCGACGCGGCCTGGATCGAGGAGATCCGCGCCACCCTGCCCGAGCTGCCCGATGCGCGGAAAATGCGCTTTTGCGAACAACTGGGGTTGCCGGAAGACGACGCCGTGGTGCTCACCTCCTCCCGCGAGCTGGCCGATTATTTCGAGGCGGCCCTTGCCCGCTATCCCAACGGCAAAAAACTTGGCAACTGGCTGATGACCGAGCTGCTGCGGCTGATGAAGGGCGAGGAGGCCATGGATATCAGCCAGTGCCCGGTCTCTCCCGAGAACCTGGCCGCGCTCCTGGCCATGATCGACGCAGGCACCATCAGCGGCAAGATCGCCAAGACCGTGTTCGAGGAGATGATGCTCTCCGGCAAGGATCCGGAAACCGTGGTCAAGGAGAAGGGGCTGGTGCAGATGAGCGACCAGGGCGAGATTCTGGCCATCGTCCGGGAGATCATCGCCGCCAACCCCGAGCAGGCGGCGCAGTTCCGCGAGGGCAAGACCAAGGTCATGGGCTTTTTCGTGGGCCAGCTCATGAAGCAGACCGGGGGCAAGGCCAACCCGGGGCTGGCCAACGAGTTGTTTGTTAAGGCGTTGGCGGAATAGGTTCGCTGGTTTTGCGTAACGCGTGCCACCGCATATGTGAAAACCTCCCGGAGTTCGTGGCCAAGCATGGATAAAACCGACTGGCAGAAAAAAGGCGATGGGCACCGGCAGCGGCTGCGGGACAAATTTTTGGCCCACGGCCTGGACGGCTTTACCGATGTCGAGGTGCTGGAACTGCTGCTTTCCCTGGGCACCCCGCGCAAGGATTGTAAGGAGCCCGCCCGTCTCTTGCTTAAACAATTTGGCACGTTGGCCCAGGCCCTTGATGCAAGCCAGGGTGAGCTTGAGCTGATCGAAGGCATCGGGCCGAAGAATGCCTTTGCCCTGCACTTTGTCCAGTCCGTGGCCCGGCGCTACCTCAAGCAACGGCTGGTGAGCAAGGAGTACCTCCGCTCCTCCCGCGAGGTGGGCGAGTATCTGGTCCACTCCATGCGCACCCTCAAGCGCGAGGTGCTGATGGCGGTCTTTCTCGACGCTTCCTTGGGGATCATCGACACCCGGCTGGTGGCGGAAGGGACCCTGGCCAGCAACACCGTGCATCCCCGGGAATTGATCAAGATGGCTCTTTCGCACCATGCCGCCTCGCTGGTCATCGCCCACAACCATCCCTCCGGCAGCCTGACCCCTTCGGCGGAGGATACCAGGCTCACCCGCCATCTCTTCATCGCCCTGGGTTTTGCCGGGATTCAGCTGCTCGATCATCTCATCGTCGGGGAGAGTGAGCAGCCTTTCAGTTTTGCCGACCACGGGCTGCTGGAGGATATCCGCCGCCAGTCCCGGGCGCTTATCGCCGGAGAGTGACGGTGGCCAACTCCGCGTGCACCGCCGTCAACCCGGCCAGCGGCGAAGAGCCGCCCGGCCTGTATCTTCACATTCCCTTCTGCAGGAGCCGGTGCGCCTATTGCTCCTTCAACTCCCATGCCTGCCAATCCCCCCCGGCTGCATACCTGGCAGCCCTTGCCAGCCAGATCCGCCATTGGGCCGGGCAAGATTGGTGCCGGGAGCGGACTTTTACCACCCTGTTCATCGGCGGCGGCACCCCGACCATCTACGGCGGCAGCGAGTTGGCCGCTCTGCTCGGCTTGTGCCTCGCATCGTTCAACTTCACGGAAGATGCCGAAATCACGGTGGAGGCCAACCCGAACACCGTCAGCGAGCAGGCGCTGGCCGCCTTGCGCCGGGCCGGGGTCAACCGCCTGAGTCTCGGGGTGCAGGCCTTTTCCGACCGGCTGCTGGCCGGGCTTGGCCGGAGCCACACGGTGGCCGAGGCCCATGCCGCCATCGAGGCTGCCCGGAGGAGTGGTTTTACCAAGATCAATCTGGATCTGATGTACGGTCTGCCCGGCCAGAGCGTGGCGGACTGGCGGGATACCCTGGACCGGGCCCTCGCTTTCACGCCGGAGCATCTGGCCTGCTACGAGTTGACCATCGAGGAGGGAACCCCCTTTGCCCGGCTGGTGGAAAAGGGCAGCCTCATCCTGCCCGAAGAGGAAGAGGCGCTGGCCATGGCCGGGCTCACCCACGATCTTCTGGCCCGGGCCGGATTAGAGCGCTACGAAATCTCCAACTACGCCAGGCGGGGCCTGGAATGCCGCCACAATCTCAATTACTGGCAAAACGGCAGTTATCTGGGGTTGGGGGCCGGGGCGGTCTCCTGCCTCTCCGGTTTCAGGTTCAGCACGGAACCGGAGCCCGAGGTGTTTGCCGCCCTGGTCCAACAAGGAAAACTCCCCCTTGTCGAGGCCGAATGCCTGCCGCTTGCGGCTCGATTCCGGGAAAGTGTGGTCATGGGGCTCAGGCTGACCGGCGGGGTTTCTTTTGCCCGGCTGCAGCGCCGGTTTGGTTTGACGCCGCCGGGCTATTATGGGAAGATACTGGAGGATTTGCATCGGCAGGGTCTGGTCGCACTTGCCTCGGACAGCCTGCGTCTTACCGAGGCAGGGCTGCCCGTGGCGAACCAGGTGTTGGCCCGGCTTGTTTGAACGGATTTTTTCAGGAGAGTTTCACCCTCAATGCTCATGCCCGTTAACAGCATAGCCAGGAAACTGCTGGTCACCATGTCGCTGATGGTTGCCGGCCTGATTCTGGGTCTTGGTGCTCTCCATATCTTTCAGGAGTATGGCCGGTATCGGAGTGAGACGGATGCGCTCTGGGGGCAACAGGTCGAAGCGCGCAAGCAGCAGCTTGTGCGGCAGGTCGATGAGGTCGTCGAGTATATCCATTTCAAGCGTTCGCAGGTCACCGCCCGGGCAAAGAGCAGTATTGAGGTCAGGGTTCGCGACGCCCAGGTTGCCGCCTCCCATATCTACACAATCAGCAAGGGATCGCACAGTAAGAAAGAGCTTCAGACCCTGGTGCGTGAGACTCTGCGGCCGCAACGGTTTAACAACGGCAGGGGGTATTTTTTCATCTTTGCCATGGACGGCGGGGTGGTGCTCCATGCGGCCCAGCCGGAGCTTGAGCAGAAAAACCTCCTGACCATGCAGGACAACGAGGGGACCTTTGTCATCCGGGAGATGATCGAGCTTGCCCGGAGTAAGGGCGAGGGGTTTGTCTCCTACCGTTGGTCCAAACCGGGGTTTCCGTCTGATCAGGAGTTTGAAAAGGTTTCCTTTATCAAATATCTCCCGGAGTTGGGTTGGTTCATCGGCGCCGGCGAATACCTCAATGACATGGAGGCGGAGGTCCAGGCCGAGGTGCTGGAGCGGATCGAAAAGATGCGGTTCTCGCAGGAGGGCTATGTCTTTGCGGGTCAGTGGGACGGAATTTCCCTGGCTTACCCGGGCAAGGGCAGCAATATGCTTGGCTTAACCGATGTCAACGGGGTGAAGATCGTGGAGGAAGCCATCGCCCTGGCCCGGAAGGACGGCGGCTTTCTGCGCTACGTGATGCCGAAACTGGGCGAGGAGCGGAGCGCCTTGAAGCTTAGCTATGTGCGGGGTGTCAAGGACTGGCAGTGGTATATCGGCGCCGGCCTGTACCTTGACGATATCCAGGCCGCCACCGAGGAGGCCAGGCATCAGCTGCGGCGCGATATTGTCAAGATTGTCGGTGTGGCCCTGCTGTTGCTGCTTGCCGCGCTCTTGGCCGGATTGCTTTTTATCCGGAAAACGGCGGGGAGAATCCAGCATGCCTTTGCCTCCTTCGAGGCCTTTTTTGACAAGGCGGCGCGGGAAAAGGTGGAAATGGAGACTTCCGGCCTCCATTTTGCGGAATTCCGCTCCCTGGCCAAGGCGGCAAACCAGATGCTGGCCGAGAAACGGGCCATGGAAGAGGGCTTGCGCAAAAGCGAGGAGAAATATCGGGTATTGATCGACACCACCGGCACCGGTTTTGTAAAGATCGATGGCGAGGGAAGGGTGCTGGACGCCAATCAGGAGTATGTGTGGTTGACCGGTCACGACGACGTGGCCGAGATTCTGGGGCATCGGATGACCGAGTGGACGGCGGAGCATGATCAGGCCCGGAACCGCGAGGCGGTGCAGGAATGCGTCAAGCTGGGCGTTGTCCGCCATCTGCAGATCGATTATGTCGATGGCCACGGCGGCTTCACCCCGGTGGAACTCAATGCCACGGTGGTGCAAGGCGATGGGCAGCCGGAGATTCTCACCATCTGTCATGACGTCAGTATCAGGAAGGGGCTGGAAGAGCGATTGCGCCAAGCCCAGAAGATGGAGGCCATCGGGACCCTGGCCGGGGGGATAGCCCACGATTTCAACAACATCCTTGCCGCCATTCTTGGTTATGCCGAGATGGCCAAGCGCCGCCTTCCGGAAGAGGCAGGTAAAGCCAGGGACGATATTCAGGAGGTTCTCCGGGCCGGCCTGCGGGCCCGGGATCTGGTGAAGCAGATTCTGGCCTTCAGCCGAAAAGGTGGGGAGGAGCGGCTTCCGCTTTCGCCCAAGCCCATCGTCAAGGAGGCGCTCAAGTTTCTGCGGGCCTCGATTCCGGCGAGTATTGAAATCCGGGAGGATATTGATCCGGATTGCGGCGCCATCCTGGCCAATCCAACGAATATCCATCAGATCGTGGTGAATCTCTGCACCAACGCCTTCCATGCCATGGAGACTACGGGAGGTGTCCTGACCGTGGTCATGAAAAATGTGGAGTTGGATAAAGGCGAGCTTGCCGGGGAAGACGATCTGCTGCCCGGGCAGTATGTGCTGTTCAGTGTCCGCGACACCGGGCCGGGGATCGTGCCGGAGATCCTCTCCCGCATTTTTGACCCGTATTTCACCACCAAGGGGGTGGGCAAGGGCTCGGGCATGGGACTGGCAATGGTGCATGGCATTGTCAAAAGCTATGGGGGCATGGTGCAGGTGGAAAGTGTTGTGGGCAGCGGCACGGTTTTTCGCGTCTATCTGCCGCGGATCGGCAAGGGAATGGATGCGGCGGAAAGTGCCCAGGAATGGACGCTCCCTTCCGGCCAGGAGCGGATTCTCTATGTGGATGATGAGACAAGCATTGCCGAGATGGGCAAGGCAATGCTTGCCGGGATGGGCTACCGGGTGACCGCCAGAACCAGTCCCCTCGAGGCCCTGGAGGAGTTTCAGTGCCAGCCTGGGGATTTTGATCTGCTGATCACCGATCAGACCATGCCCAAGATGTCCGGGGTGCAGCTTGTCCAGGAGGTCCGGAAGATCCGGCCCGGCCTGCCGGTGATCCTCTGTACCGGATACAGCGCGGCAATCGGCGAAGACTCGGCGGCGGAGATAGGGATCCGTCATTTCATCATGAAGCCCCTTACCATGAGGGTGCTGGCCGAAACGGTGCGGAAGGCTCTGGAGGCAGGACCGCTGAAAAGTGAAGAGCGCAAGGACGGAGAGTCATGATGGTTGAGCGAAGGCGGGGCTGCCGGTAATGGCGAAAGAGAAGACAGCGTATGTCTGCCGCACCTGCAACGGGGTGTTCAGCAAATGGGCCGGGCAGTGCGAAGGCTGCGGCGCCTGGGATACCCTGGCCGAGCAGCAGCCGGCCTCCGTGGCGGCGGGCCGGTTCCAGGGCTATTCCGGCGCCCTGGCCAAGGTCCAGACCATGGCCGAGGTGGGCCGGGACGAGCTGGTCCGTTTTTCCACCGGCATGGGCGAGCTGGACCGGGTGCTGGGCGGCGGGCTGGTGCCGGGCTCGGTGGTGCTGATCGGCGGCGATCCGGGGGTGGGCAAGTCCACCGGTCTGCTCCAGGTCTGCTGCAACCTGAGCCTCATTCGCAAATGCCTCTACGTGACCGGCGAGGAGTCGCTCCAGCAGATCGCCATGCGGGCCAGGCGGCTGGGCTTGCCGGACCAGGCCCTGCTCCTGCTGGCCGAGACCCGAGTGGAGGATATCTGCGCCACGGCGCTCAAGGAACGTCCCGAGGTCATGGTGATCGATTCCATTCAGACCATGCAGGTGGCGGACAGCCAGTCCGCGCCGGGCAGCGTCAGCCAGGTGCGGGAGTCCGCCGCTCTCCTTACCCAGTTCGCCAAGCAGACCGGGGTGGCCATCTTCCTGGTGGGCCATGTCACCAAGAGCGGCGACCTGGCTGGACCCAGGGTGCTGGAGCACATCATCGACGTGGTCTGCTATATTGAGGGCAGCGGCGATTCCCGCTTCCGGGTGATGCGGGCGGTGAAAAACCGCTACGGCGCGGTGAACGAGTTGGGGGTCTTCGCTATGACCGACAAGGGTCTGCGCGAGATCGCCAACCCCTCGGCCATTTTCCTCTCCCGCAACGCCGAAGCCATGCCCGGCAGCGTGGTTATGGCGATCTGGGAGGGCAGCCGCCCCCTGCTCGTGGAGATGCAGGCCCTGGTGGATGACAGCCACAGCGAGAACCCCCGCCGGGTCACGGTGGGCCTTGAGCAGAACCGGCTGGCCATGCTCTTGGCCGTGCTGCACCGGCACGGCTCCATCGCCACCTACGGCCAGGATGTGTTCATCAACGTGGCGGGCGGGGTGCGGGTCAGCGAAACCAGCGCCGATCTGCCCCTGTTGCTGGCGGTTTTTTCCAGCCTGAAAAACAAGCCCCTGCCCGTGGAGCTGGTGGCCTTCGGCGAGGTGGGCCTCTCCGGCGAGATCCGGCCCGTGCCCAGCGGGCAGGAACGCTTGCGGGAGGCGGCCAAACACGGGTTTAAGAAGGCGATTGTCCCCCTGGCCAACGTGCCCAAGGGCGGGGTCAAGGGCATGGAGATCGTCGGGGTCAGAAAACTGGCCGAGGCCATCGAGGCGGTCCGTTAAGGATGGATGTGCCGCACCTTGGTATTTTTCTTCCGGGCCGGGAAGTCTTCAAGCATTGACAGCCCTTTTTTGAAATGGTACATAACTGACGGACTTGAGGGAGGAATGGCCGAGTGGTTTAAGGCGGCGGTCTTGAAAACCGTTGTGCGAAAGTACCGTGGGTTCGAATCCTACTTCCTCCGCCAACAACATGCGAATACGAATCGTGGAGAGCTGACCGAGTAGGCCGAAGGTGCTCGCCTGCTAAGCGAGTGTAGGATCAAAAGTTCTACCGAGGGTTCGAATCCCTCGCTCTCCGCCATTTATTTTGCGGAGCAATCCGTTTGCGTTACAACAAAAAAACCTGCGCCAGAAATGGTCGCGGGTTTTTTTGTGTCTTTTTTCCGTATTTTTTCGGGGTTGTGGTTGGTGCTCAGGTTAGATAGGGGGGGCTGAATCGTTCTTGGCTAAGCGCCACAGTAAGGGGGAGTGCAGTCACAACAGGAATCCAAGGTTCGTGGATAAGTTTATCAACAATTCAACAACATCCCCTTAAATTCCCTGTCAGGTGGATACTATCTCTATGCACATTATCATTATTATTTTCTATAAAACTTATGATCTTTATCTAGGAAAACAGCATAGAACGTGTTGCAATCAAACGTTGATTTTGTCTCGCTATGAATTTTCACACTAAATTCTTTGGGAATTACAAACCCAATTAACCTAACTAGGTTTTCCACTCTAAATCTTGCCCACTGAACTTGGTGCGGGACATGCTTTGGGTGCTGAAATTCAGACTTTGCAGGAAAATTTCCATAAATTTCTAACACATTATGACTGCGGTGCCCTACTCGTTGCGATTGTGTAAGCCAATATTTCAGAGGCTCAGCAGAATAATTTTTTAATTTATCAAACAATTTGACTAGCTGGTCCTTGTTCCACTCATTAAATTTCTGGCCGGCTGGTTGACTAAAATCCATATAGTGAAAATTGAATTTACATCTTACTGTTAAACGGTCTGTGGAATCCTCTATGCTAGCGGTGACAAAACTTTCTAGCCGCGCATTTTTTCTTTTATTTTCAAAAGAAATCATATCTTCGGGACTCCACCCAATTTTCCTGAATTGTATACAGGAGTAATTGGGCGATCATTTC
>JAZDIS010000171.1:0-4382 GCA_043804705.1 Pseudomonadota bacterium
CACAAGACACAGTCCGCGCGGCGCGTTCTTCAAAGCACCTTACGCCGAATTTCACTTACCTTCATCTTCCCATATTGCATTGCCCATAAATTCCCCCTCTTCTCCACGAGTAACTGCGTGCGAATGCGCCGAATTTTTCCCTTGACAGAGGCAGGGCTTAGGGGTAAAAGTGCCGGTTCTGAAAAAGACTGTCCATACGGCCCCGGACCAGGGCCGTTTTTTAATGCCGGTTTGTCAAGGTATGGTGCCTTGACCGGCGCCAGCCGTAACCGCACACATGCACGAATGGAGTGGAAGACTTACCATGAGAGACATTACGAAAGTCCGCAATATTGGAATCAGCGCCCACATCGACTCGGGAAAAACCACCCTGACCGAGCGCATTCTTTTTTATACCCAGCGTATTCATGCCATCCATGAAGTGCGCGGCAAGGACGGCGTCGGCGCCAAAATGGACTCCATGGAGCTGGAGCGGGAACGGGGCATCACCATCTGTTCCGCCGCGACCTATTGCGACTGGAAGGACCATGCCATCAACATCATCGACACCCCCGGCCATGTGGATTTCACCATTGAGGTTGAGCGGGCCCTGCGCGTGCTCGACGGCGCGGTGCTGATTCTCTGTTCCGTCGGCGGCGTCCAGTCCCAGTCCATCACGGTCAACCGGCAGATGACCCGTTACCGGGTTCCCCGCGTGGCCTTCATCAATAAATGCGACCGTACCGGCGCCAATCCGGACAAGGTCATCAAGCAGCTCCGTGAAAAGCTGGCCCTGAACGCCGTGCCCATCCAGGTACCCATGGGCCTTGAGGGCGACATGCAGGGGCTTATCGATCTGGTCCGGATGAAGGCTGTTTATTTTGACGGAGAAAACGGCGACAAGATCCGCGAAGAGGAGATCCCCGCCAACTACAAAGAAGAATGCGACCTCAAGCGGGAAGAGATGCTGGACGCGGTCTCCATGTTTTCCGATGAATTGATGGAGGCCGTGCTGGAAGGCACGCCCACCGAGGAGATGATCATGGCCGCGATCCGCAAGGGCACGCTGGACCTGGCCTTCACCCCGGTGATGATGGGCACCGCCTACAAGAACAAAGGGGTACAGCTCCTGTTGGACGCGGTTGTTTCCTATCTGCCCTGCCCGACCGATGTTGAAAACTTCGCCCTGGATCTTGACCACGACGAGGCCGAGGTCAAGGTGAGCAACGTATCGAGCGACCCCTTGCTGGCCCTGGCCTTCAAGCTTGAAGATGGCCGGTACGGGCAGCTCACCTATGTCCGCACCTATCAGGGCACCCTGAAAAAAGGCGATTCCATCGTCAACGTCCGGACCGGCAAGAAGGCCAAGGTCGGACGTCTGGTGCGAATGCACTCCGACGATATGGAAGAGATCGATGAAGCCGGCGCCGGCGATATCGTGGCCCTGTTCGGCATTGATTGCGCCTCCGGCGATACCTTCACCGGCGGGGGGGATTACAACTTCTCCATGACCTCCATGCATGTGCCGGAGCCGGTTATCTCCCTGTCCATCACCCCGGTGGACAACAAGGCCCAGGACAACATGTCCAAGGCCCTGAACCGCTTTACCAAGGAAGACCCCACCTTCAAGACCTTTGTTGACCCCGAGACCATGGAGACCATCATCTCCGGCATGGGCGAGCTGCATCTCGACGTATACGTCGAGCGGATGAAGCGTGAATACAAGGCCGAGGTCACCGTGGGCGCGCCCCAGGTTGCCTACCGCGAGACCATCACCCAGCGGGCTGAGTTCAACTATACCCATAAGAAGCAGACCGGCGGCTCCGGCCAGTTCGGCCGGGTTGCCGGTTTCATCGAGCCCCTGGAAGAGGGTGAATATGAATTTGTCGACCAGATTGTCGGCGGTTCGGTGCCCCGGGAGTACATCCCCTCCTGCGACAAGGGTTTCCAGAAGTGCCTAGACAAAGGCGTGCTCATCGGCGCCCATGTCACCGGGGTGCGCTGCGCCATCAACGACGGTGCCTCCCATGCCGTGGACTCCTCGGATATCGCCTTCCAGCTCGCCGCCATCGGCGGCTTCAAGGAGGCATATCTCAAGGCCAAGCCGATGATCATGGAACCGATCATGAAGGTCGCAGCCGAGGGCCCCTCCGAGTTCCAGGGCTCGATCATGGGCAGCCTGAACCAGCGGCGCGGCATCATCATCGGCACCAACGAGGAAGACGCCTACACGGTCATCGAGGCCGAGGTGCCGCTTTCCGAGATGTTCGGCTATTCAACCGATCTTCGCTCCTTGACCCAGGGCAAGGCGGAGTTTACCATGGAATTTGCCGCCTACCGGCAGGTGCCCAAGAGCGTTGCCGAAGAGTTGATCGCCAAGGCCCAGAAAAAAGAGAAAAAATAGGTAACTGTCCAGCAGCACCGCATCTGCGTTGTCATCGGCCAGCTCATGTGCGTTAGCACACTTCGCAGGCCTCTTCCTAGCAGCTCCGGCACTGCTGAACAGTTACCTCCCAAGGTTTTTGTCCAATTTCGGCGTCACGCTGAATAATTACAAAAATAGGATGCTATCATGCTGAAACAAGATCTGATTGAAAAGAACCCCATCCGCCACCTGAAGGGTGAAAGCGATGCCAAGGAATCCAGCCGGATGGGCTTGGTCATGGCGCGGGCCGGCGTGGGCAAAACCGCGCTGCTGGTGCAGATCGCCCTGGACAGTCTGTTGAACGACAAGCAGGTTGTCCATGTCAGTGTAGGTCAGAGCCTGGACAAGACCAAGCTTTGGTACGACGACATGTTCAAGGATATCGCCGAAGGCTGTAAGCTTGATAACGTCGGAGAAATCCACGATGCGATCATGCGCAACCGGATGATCATCACTTTCAACGAATCCAGATTCAGCCTGGCCAAACTGGAAGAGCGGCTGCATGACTTTGTGCAGCAGAACGTCATTAAGCCGAGCTGCATGGTGGTTGACGGCTTTGATTTTGTCAAAACCGACCGCGCGGTGCTGGAAGGGATGCGGGAAATGGCCGAGGCCATGGACCTGCAGATTTGGTTTTCCGCCGTATGCAGTGACGGGGCGGACAGCCAGAGCGCAACCACCGTGCCAGCCCCCTGTAATGGCATGGAGGATCTCTTCAATACCGTTGTCCTCCTTCAGCCTGTCCCGCAAAGCGACTGCCTTGACCTGAAAATCATCAAGGGGTCTGCGGCGGTCAGCAAATGCGGCAAGCTTCTCAAGCTTGATCCCCAGACCTTCATGATCAGGGAAGACTGCAAGTAAGCGTTTGCAGGAGCCGGAAAGGATGGATCTGCACAAGGTGGGCGGCGCAAGCTGTCCGCCTTTTTTTATTGCTGCAATCGCAAATAAGTGCATACTGCGACAGGCCGCGATGGCAACGGTTATTGCTTCGCCGCTTCGTTGCCGCAGCTCTTTAATTTCGGAGTCTGGTCTCGCAGGCGCGCTTACCTGCACTGCGGACCTGTGTATTTTTCTCTTTTGGCGAGTCCATTTTTATTGACCTTTTTTGGGATAAGTGGCTATTCTTGCCAGAAAAATAACCACTTGCGCCAAGATAGATGACACCCCATGAAATTCAGACCGTGCATTGACCTCCACCAGGGCCGGGTAAAACAGATTGTCGGCTCCACCCTCTCCGACGCACAGGAGGAGAGCCTGACCACCAACTTTGCCTCGGAACAGCCTGCCTCCCATTATGCCGCCATGTATAAGCATGACGGTCTGTTCGGCGGCCATGTGATCATGCTGGGCTCAGGCAACGAGGCCGCAGCCGCCGGGGCCTTGCAGGCTTTTCCCGGAGGATTGCAGCTGGGCGGCGGGATTACGGCGGATAATGCCGCCCATTGGCTGGATCAGGGGGCAAGTGCGGTGATTGTCACCTCGGCGGTGTTCAAGGACGGGATGGTGCATGAAGAGCGGCTTACAGAGCTGGTCCGGCTTGTGGGCAGGGAACGGCTGGTCCTTGATCTGAGCTGCCGGAAAAAGGGGGATGCCTATTATATCGTTACCGACCGGTGGCAGAAGTTTACCCAGGTCGCGGTTTCCGCGCAGTCGCTGGAGTATTTCGCCGGCCACTGCTGCGAGTTTCTCATCCACGCCGTTGACGTGGAAGGCAAATGCGCCGGGATTGAGGAAGAACTCACCGCGCTGCTGGGCCGTTTCAGTCCCATTCCCACCACCTATGCGGGCGGGGTGAAGAATCTCGCCGATCTTTACCGGGTCAAGGAGCTGGGCCTGAACCGTTTGGACGCCACCATCGGCAGCGCCCTCGATATCTTCGGCGGCACCGGCGTTACCTATGCCGAGGCGGTGGCTTTTAACAGACAGGAGGGATGCTGAGTTTGGACTTGGACCCCGATTCGTACCAGAGCGCTGATGC
>JAZDIS010000172.1:0-2956 GCA_043804705.1 Pseudomonadota bacterium
CGTCTTATCGTCATGGTGATGAATGGGCAAATTGACTTTGAGAAAGTTTTGATTATTTCAACAACCGATGTGTCTGCCGGCGCAAACAAGGGCTTTATCTCTGAAGCGCTGAGTCTTGCTGGTAATAGTTCTACAAAACGAGCCTTTCGGATTACAATGCCGGCAGGCTCACAGGGGAATATAATACAAGTGATGGCGGTGATCTTCGGAAAAACTCAAGGAGAGGCCCCTCCACCGGTGATCTCACGAGCTGTTTATCAACTGCCGAAAATGTAATGGCAGGGGTGACAAAACCGCTTAATATTCCTCGGAAAGCCCCCTTTTCAAGAGAGAAAAACGCGGGGCTCACCACTGAGATGGATAGCGCTCTGCGTCTTCCTCTTCCTTGCATTCCTGAAGTTCAAGGCCAAAGTTTTTCCATGCAACAGATACTCCGATGCCCATCGGGCGGCTGAAGCTTTTTCTCCAACCGCCCTTCATTTTTCACAGTGCGCTTTTATTTCCCCACCAGCCGCTCTAAAATCCTGTAGCTTCGCGCCACCATGTTCCGTGGCTCCACCATGAGACCGGCCTGGATCATGGCGTTGTCGAAGATCTGCTCCACCACGCTTCCTGCTACCTCGGCATCCTTGTCTTTCAGCGCGGCCAAGCCCTTGATCAGGGGATGGGTGGTGTTGATTTCGAGGTTCTTGCCGCCAAACTGCTGGAGTCCCTGGCCTGAAGCGCGCATGATCCGTTCCATGCTGCTGGTGACAAAGCCGTCTGGGTTGACCACCATGGCCGGGCTGTCGGTGAGACGTTTTGAGGCGATGACCTCTTTCACCTGCTCGCCCAGCACCTCTTTCATCCAGGCGGTCAGGGATTCGGAGTCCTTTGCGGCCATGGCCTCGCTCTGGGCTTTTTCCTTGTCCGCCTCGGTTTCTGCCGGTGCTTCGGGAAGATCGAGATCCCCGCGGTCGGCGGAGACCAGTTTCTTCTCGGCAAACATGCTGAGGTGGCTCATGGCGAAATCATCGATGGGCTCCAGGGTGTAGATCACCTCGAGATTGCGTTTCTTGAAGGCCTCGATGTAGGGGCCGTTTTCAATGGCCTCCCGGCTGGGGCCGTTGATGTAGAAAATCTCCTTCTGCCCCTCGGGCATGCGCTCCACATATTCGGCCAGGGAGGTGAAGACGCCGCTTTCGGTCTTGGAGGACTCGAAGCGCAGGAGCTTGGCCGCCTCCTCGCGGTAGGCAAAGTCCGAGATCACCCCTTCCTTGATAAACATGCCGAAATTCTTCCAGAATTCCGTGTATTTCTCCGGCTCGCTCTTGGCAAGCTCCTCAAGAAATTTGAGCACCCGCTTGGTCACCACCTTGTTGATCTTGGCGACCAGAGCGCTGTCCTGCAAGGCCTGGCGGGAGATATTGAGCGGCAAGTCTTCGCTGTCGATGACCCCGCGCAGGAAACGCAGCCATTCCGGGAGGATGGTCTTGCTGTGCTGCTCGATCAGCACCCGTTGGCAGTACAGGTTGACCCCCGGATCCATGCGGCCGAAACCCATGGCCTCGAAATTCTCCTTGGGGATGAAAAGCAGGGTCTTGATGGCCAGGGGGGCATCCGCGGAAAAATGGAGCCTGGCCAGGGGTTCATCATAGGCATTGGCGATGAATTTATAAAACTCGGTGTAGGCCTCCTCGGTGACTTCGCTTTTACCGAGGGTCCAGATGGCCTGCACCGTGTTGATCGCCTCGCCCTTGAGTTTGATGGGGAAGGGGACAAAGCTGGAATACTGCTTGATGATCCTCCGGATGGTCTGCTCGTCGGCATATTTTTTGGCCTCGTCCGTGAGTTCCAGAACGATGCTGGTGCCGCGCCGGATGCCGGGGCACATGGCGATGGTGAAGGTGCCCCCGCCGTCGGAGATCCATTCGTGGCCCATGTCGTCCATGCGGAAGGAGCGTGATTTGACGCTGACTTTTTTGGCGACCATGAAGGCGGCATAAAAACCCACGCCGAACTGGCCGATCAGGTTCACCTCCTTGCGGTCCGTCTCGGAAAGTTTGCTGAAAAAGGTTTTGGAGCCGGAATGGGCGATGGTGCCCAGGTTTGCCTCCAGTTCGCCCCGGTCCATGCCTATGCCGGTATCGGTGATGGTGAGGGTGTTTGCCTGCTCATCAAACTCAATGGCGATTTCCAGAGGTATGTGGCTGTCGAAGACCTCCTGCTCCACCACGCTCTGGTGCCGGAATTTTTCCAGGGCGTCCGCGGCGTTGGAGATCAATTCGCGCAAGAATATCTCCTTTTCCGTGTAGAGGGAATGGATCACGATATCGAGCATCTTTTTTACTTCGGCCTGAAATTCCTTGGTCTCTGTCTGGGGGGTGGCTTTTTCGGGACTCATTGTTTCTCTCTCTGGAATTGATTCGTTGGGCGTTGCAGGCGCTTGTGCCTGCGGCCAGGAATGGTTTTTTTCTGCCGAAAACGGCAAGGTGCGTCAAAAATAATCATCCCGGAAGCCCTGTCAAGCTGCGGCAAGCAGTCGTTGACAAATAACTGCTGTTAACGTCGGAATGAGCCGTAACGGAATGGTCACTGCCGGAGTTTAACGGCGGTCACCTTGTAACGGCTCCTAAATATTTACAATGGCGTTCGGATATGTGATAATCGCACCGTTGGTATTTTTTCATTTGCCCACCATGCGCCATGGGTTTGCCTATACCTTTTTAACCGGGAAAAGCGATGCAGGATGTAGCCGCAGAGTATGTCAGGGATGTTGAAAAGATCGCCCCGTGTCCGGAGGTGGCACTGGACGTGCTGTCCATGGCCCACGCGCCGGATTGTTCCATTCCCAGGTTGTCGGAAAAGATAGAGCAGGATCCGGGGCTCACCGCCAACATGCTGCACATGGCCAACTCCGCCTACTTCGGCCATATGAAAAAAATTACTTCGGTCAAGGACATCATCGTCCGTACGG
>JAZDIS010000173.1:0-5525 GCA_043804705.1 Pseudomonadota bacterium
AGCCGGAGCCCCCTTCCTTGTTTTTTTCCTCGATTTTTTCCTGCTTATCCTCATCGCTGGTGGCTTTTTTAAAGTTCTTGATGCCCTTCCCTATTCCCGCGCCGATTTCAGGCAGCTTGCCCGCTCCGAAAATGATGACGATTATCACCAGAATAATGATGAGTTCCGGCATTCCAAGTCCAAACATGAGAAGCCCCTTTCAGCTGACAACGGTTATGGCGGAAGGCCTGATAAACCAACCGGGGATAAAAGCGATATTTTTTATGTATACCATACGGAGACGAAGAAGCAACGCACTTTTCATGCCTGATATTTAACCCAACCAGACGCGGACCGCCGGATATTCCAGTTTACAGCGGTAATACTTTGTATTACGATAAGCACCTGCCATTAAAGTCTCCGGAGTAAAAACATGAGCAACAAAAAACGGGAAACCATCACCTTCAAGGCCGATGAAACACTGGCCAAAGCTTTGGACAAGGTGGCCAACAAATCGGAATTCATCAGACACGCCATCCTGAACGCCCTGGAAAACGGCTGCCCGCTCTGCCAGGGCACCGGCATTCTCACCTCGGAACAACGCACCCACTGGGCCAAATTTCTTAACACCCATTCCCTGCAAAAATGCGATGAATGCAAGGCCGTACATCTGGTCTGCGGGAGCAAGGAAGCCCCATGTCAACATTGAACCGTTCCAGACTCTTTACCGCCGCTGCTCTTTTCCTGACCATCACCTGCTGGACAACCAGCATCCTCGCCGCGACAGCGGAGGCAGCGAAAACACGGATCTTTGTCACCGTGCCGCCCCAGGCATATCTTGCCGAAAGAATCGGCGGCGAGGCGGTGGAGGTGCATACCCTGGTCGGCAGAGGGCAAGACCCGCACACATTTGAACCAACCCCGCGCCAGGCAACCGCCCTGGCCGGGGCCAGCCTGTTTTTCACGGTGGACATTCCCTTTGAGAGGCAACTGGCGGCCAAGGTCGCAGCCAGCAATCGCAAGCTGCGGATTGTGGACTCCACCCGGGGTATCGTCCGCCTGCCGCTTACGGAAGCCCACCACGAAACACACGCCAAGGAAGATCACGCCGACAATGAGGCAGACCCCCATCTCTGGTTGGCCACGGCCAATCTGCGGATCATGGCCGACAACATGGCTGCCGCTCTGAGCGGCGCCATGCCGGAGCACAAAGAGCTGCTGCACAAAAATCTCGCCTCCCTCCAGCGCGAAATCAGCGCCCTGGACAAGCGGTTGGCCACCACCCTGGCCCAGCACCGGGGCAAAACCTGTTATGTGTTCCATCCGGCCTTCGGCTATTTCGCCCAGGCCTATGGCCTGAAACAAAAAGCCGTGGAAATCAGCGGCAAGTCCCCCACCCCGAGGCAGCTTACCACTCTCATCCGCCAGGCCAGGGAAGATCGGGTGCGAACCATCTTTGTCCAGCCGCAATTCGACGGCAAGAGCGCCGAGACCGTGGCCCAAGCCATCAACGGAGCCGTGGTCCCCATCGACCCAATGGACAAGGAGGTGCTGCGCAATCTCGCCACCATCTCCGGGGCCATCCAACAATCGCTGAAACAGTGAACAGCCCATGACCACCAGCACACAGGAAACAGCCATCCGCATCCGGGATCTCGACTTCGCCTACAACGGGACACCCATCCTGGAAGGCGTGACCCTGGAGATCATGGCCCGGGATTCCCTCTGCATCGTGGGTCCCAACGGCGGCGGCAAGACCACCCTGCTCAAGCTCATCCTCGGCCTGCTCAAACCGGACCGGGGCGAAATTATGGTGCTTGGGCAAACACCGGAGAAAAGCCGGTTGCGCATCGGTTACGTGCCGCAGTATGCGCGCTACGATCCGCAATTCCCGGTGACCGTGCTCGATGTCGTACTCATGGGCCGCCTGGACCGGATCTTCTGCGGCGCCTATGCCAAGGCCGACCGGGAGGCCGCCCTGGCAGCCCTGGCGGAAATGGATCTGGCGGATCTGGCCGGCCGCCTGTTTGCCGAGATTTCCGGGGGCCAAAGACAGCGGGTCCTCATTGCCAGGGCGCTGGCCGCCGAAGGCGAGCTGCTGATCCTGGACGAGCCCACGGCCAACATCGACGCTGCCTCGGAGGAACATCTCTTTGAACTGCTCGCCAAGCTCAACGAACGGCTCACCGTCATGCTGGTCACCCACGATGTCGGCTTTGCCTCGAAGTTCTTCAAGAGCATCGTCTGCGTCAACCGCCAGGTCGTGCTCCACCCCACCAGCGAGCTGACCGGCGAGCTGATCCGCAACATGTACGGCGGCGACATCCGCATGATCCGCCACGATCACCGCTGCTCCCCGGAGGGACATTGCACCCATGGAATTTCTTGACGCCCTGGCCGACCCGGCCATTCCCTTTCTGCGCTACGCCTTCGGGGCCGGTATCCTGGCCAGCCTCTCCTTCGGCATCATCGGCACCTATGTGGTGGCCCGCCGCATCACCTACATCGCCGGAGCCATCGCCCATTGCGTGCTCGGCGGCATCGGGGCGGGGCTCTACTGCCAGCACAAGCTGGGGCTCACCTGGTTCGGGCCCCTGTCCGGGGCCGTCGTCGCGGCCCTCCTGGCGGCGATCATCATCGGTCTGGTGAGCCTGCACGCCAACCAGCGGGAAGACACGGCCATCGGCGCCCTCTGGGCCATCGGCATGGCCGTCGGCTTGCTGTTCATCGCCAAAACCCCGGGCTACATCGAGCCGATGAGCTACCTGTTCGGCAATATCCTGCTGATCTCGAAGTTTGATCTCTGGATGGTGCTGGTGTTGGACGGCCTGGTGGTGGGAATCGCCACCCTGTTTTACCATAAATTCCTGGCCGTCTGTTTCGACGAGGAGTATGCCAGGCTGCGCGGGGTCCGCACCGACCTGTACTACCTGCTGCTCCTCTGCCTGACTGCCTTGACCGTGGTGCTGCTGGTCCGGGTGGTGGGGATCGTGATGGTTATCGCCCTGCTGACCCTGCCCGCCGCGGTGGCGAGCAATTTTGCCAAGGGCCTCTGGCAGATGATGGTGCTGGCCACCCTGTTCTGCCTCGCCTTCATCGGCTCCGGCCTGGCGATCAGTTACAGCTTTGACCTGCCCAGCGGCCCGACCATCATTATCATTGCCGGGATTACCTATCTGGGGGCCACCGGCTTGCGCCAGTTTTCGACAAGAAAAAACTAAGCTGATCACAGCAACCGCGGATCAATAATTCACATAGAGCATGTACTCTTCGCCGCCGATAAGATAACCGTTCTTGGGCAGAAAAGAATTATCGAGGATATGCGAGTGAACCGGGTTGTAATAGATGATGGCAATCTGTCTTGGTTTTCGTCGCAGCGATTTCTGGATATTTTTTACCACCGCCTCCAAAACAACATTGTCAAAAGGGTTGAACAGAAAAAACACATTCTGATCGTCTTCGATCTCGTAATGGGTGACATCGCCCTCAATCACCGCAATATTCAGGCGAGCCCCTGTTGCCTGCTCGACAATCCTGACGTTATTGCGCGCTATCTCGCAGAGTTCCGGAGAGAATTCAATCCCCACTGCCTTTTGTATCCCCCGCAACACCGCGAGCAGCAGCACCCGCCCCTTGCCGCAGCCGAAATCCACCAGAACACTTTCCGGCGGCAGTGGTACCGTATCCAGCAACCTGTTAAACGACAGGGCCATGGTCGGCTGATAAAAAGAACCGTGCGCCTTGTTCTCCCCGGTAACGGTGAGATCGTGCAGGCTGATTTTATTCCTCGTGTCGGTCTTGTATTTCCAATCAAAATGAAAATCAAACATCCTGTTGAAAATTATGCTGACGGTGCGGGAAATTCCTTTTTCTTGCAAATGCGCCAAGACATTTGTCAGCAGATTCATTGCGTTCCCCTGAAAGACCAATTCCTTTTCCCTGATCCGGCGTTTATTGCCGCCCAGGTCCGACCAAACCGGAGATCCGCGCACCGATCTCGCGCAGCCGGTCCAGCACCGCATCCTCGTCCATGATGAGCAGCCGCCTGTCCCGCATCACCACCCGGCCGTTGATCACCGAATGCACCACATCCGCACCGGTGGCCGCATAGACCAGATGGGAAGGAATGTTGTACATCGGGGTCAGGTGCGGCTTGTTCATATCCAGCACGATGAGGTCAGCCTTTTTCCCCGGCTCCAGGCTGCCGATCCGGCTATCCGCCCCCAGCAGCTTCGCGCCGCCCAGGGTGGCCATCCGCAGGGTGGTCTCGGCGCTCATCACCGTGGGGTCGAGCCGATGCACCTTGTGCAGCTTGGCCGCAGTATCCATCTCGCCGAACATGTCCACATCGTTATTGCTGGCCGCGCCGTCGGTGCCTAGACCCACCGTGACCCCGGCCGCCAGCAGCTCCACCACCGGGGCCACGCCCGAGGCAAGCTTCATGTTGCTTTCCGGGCAATGGGCCACCCGGACGCCCCGTCGGGCGAGAAGAGCGATCTCCGCCTCGGTCAGCACCACGCAATGATCGGCCACCACCTGGCTGTCGAGAATTCCCAGGGCCTCAAGATGCATGACCGGGGTGTTCCCGTATTTGGCAAGGCAGCCCTCCACCTCATACCTGGTTTCGGACAGGTGAATCACATAGGCGATTTCGTGTTTTTCCGCCACGCCCTTGAGCCGTTTGAGCAGCTCCGGGGAACAGGTGTACACGGCATGGGGATCAACAGTGATGGAGATGAGCGGATGGTTGCGGTATTCGGCCAGCAGCTCCTCCAGATACACGATGCCGTTTTCAGGCGCGCCGTAGTTAGGCGAAGGAAAATCATACAGCACCTCGCCCAGCCAGCCGCGCATCCCGGAATCCGCCGTGGCCCGGGCAACTTCCTTGGCAAAGAGATACATGTCGCAGAAGCTGGTGGTGCCGGATCTGATCATCTCGGCCATGGAGAGCAGGGAGGAGTGATAGACCATCTCGGCGTTGAGATTCCCCTCCACCGGAAAAATATACTCGCTGAGCCAGGTCATCAAGGGCAGATCGTCGGCCAGCCCCCGGAAGCAAGCCATGGCCGCGTGGGTGTGGCTGTTGACCAGACCTGGCATGACCAGACCGTGGGGCTGGACGAGCTGCTCCGCGCTGGGATACTTGCCCAACAGGGCTGCCCGCTCACCCACCTCGACAATGGTGTCTCCGGCAATGGCCACGGCGCCGTCTTCGATCACGGTGTTTTGGGTGTCCAGGGTCAGGATCTGGCCGCAGACCAGCAGGGTTGCCTTGGTGTTCATGGGTTCCTCCTCTAAATCTCGGGCAGGATGGCTAGGAGCAGGCGCGATAGGCGGTCTTCCGCCCTTCTGGTTTCCTCGATGATCTCTTCCAGGATGATGGGTTTGAGATTATCCGGATCGTTGACATTTGCCACCACCGATAGCCCCAAGACCCGCATTCCGGCATGGATGGCGACAATCACCTCG
Source organism: Pseudomonadota bacterium (assembly GCA_043804705.1). Taxonomy (GTDB): domain Bacteria; phylum Desulfobacterota; class Desulfobulbia; order Desulfobulbales; family Desulfurivibrionaceae; genus Thiovibrio. Next base: position 5,449 of record JAZDIS010000173.1, read on the forward strand.
GGCACGGTGGACATGCCCACGGCATCGGCGCCGCAGCTGCGGAGATATCTGGTCTCGGCCGGGGTCTCGAGGCTGGG
>JAZDIS010000174.1:0-4595 GCA_043804705.1 Pseudomonadota bacterium
CAGGAGGCCGTCCCTGAGCACTCCGGCGCCGTGAATAACCCCGTCGATCCTGCCGTAGCGGCTTGCCACTTCGCCCATGATCGTTCGGACCGCGACCGGGTCGCTAACATCGCAGGTATGGTAGGTTGCCTCGACCCCTGCGGAGTGCAGCTCCGCCAGGTTCCGGGCGATCTCCGCTGCCCTGTCAGTGCCTGAATCGGGAGACGTTCTCCCCAGGAAGACCAGACGGGGCATGAAGGGCACGAGACTGCTCGCCAGGTATGCGCTGATCCCGGTTGCGCCCCCAGACATGACGATAACATCTCCCAGGCTCAGCTTCAGGCTTGACACATCTCCGAAGACCGCCGGGGCTATCTGTCCCTCCGAGGTAAAGACCTTTCCATCACGATGAACGGTCTCCACAACGGTGCATCCTCTATCCAGAGCATTGCGCAGAGCACCGTGAAGGTCGCTATCTCGCTCGATTCCCACAGTGCGAAACTGCACCGATGGATACTCCTGTGCCGCACTCAGAAAAAGTCCGAGCAGCCCTTCCGCCAGCAGCCGCCCGAGAGTTTCGGTATCATCCCGGGAGTGGATCAGTACCACGAATTTCTTTCTCGGTGACTGCAGAAAGGTCTTCAACAGCAGAAAGAGCCCCCTGAGATAGCGCGAAACATCCGTCATGCTTTGCAACTTTTCCGACCCGCCTTGCGGCAGGGTGATGACCATCCCGGCGAGGGACGCCAGGCCTGAGAGTACCTCTACTGCCCGGTCGGACCCTTCGTCAGTCAGGATGTCGAGCCCCTCTGCGCCCGGAGTGAAGTTCCCTTGCATGAACGGCAGTGAAAAAGTCTCAACCCCGTAATCCCTCCGGAAGATGTCCTTTGCACTTCCGGCAATCCGGTCATCCCTGTCAGGCGAGAGAAGCAGAACTGTCTCGCCCGGATTCAAAGTAATGGGAACAGCGGCCACAGACTCCAGCGTGACCTGGTTGAAGACGATCCGCTTTAAGGTCTCTTCATTCCTTGAGGACTTCTGGATGCCATCCTGCACCGGTTCACTTTCCTGCTGCAGAGTGACACCCCCCTGCCTGGCTATGATTGCGGTGATCCTCCCGGCAATATCATTCACGGTACGGGCACCAATAAAGTCCTCCAATTCGATAATGATCCCGAATTGGCTTTCCGCGGCATCCATGATGATCGGCAGGCGGCTGGAGCGGATGGCGAGATCCTTCCTGAGATCCATATCAGGTTGGATTTCCTCCCGCTCATATCCTGTTGCATCCATGATGATTTGAATAAGCCTCTCCAAAAGATCCCGGCCCTCTGTCACCCCAGCAATGACAGGTAATGTCTGAGTGGCAAGGTCAAGAGCACTGCTTTCCTGCTGCGGTTCGGCCCCTCCCTGCCTGGCTATGATGGCGGTAATCCTCCCCGCGATGTCCCTCACAGTACGGACATCGATAAAATCCTCCAATTCGATAATGATCCCGAATTGGCTTTCCGCGGCATCCATGATGATCGGCAGGCGGCTGGAGCGGATGGCAAGATCCTTCCTGAGATCCATATCGGGTTGGATTTCCTCCCGCTCGTACCCTGTCGCATCCATGATGATTCGAATAAGCCTCTCCAAAAGATCCTGGCCATCAGGCGCCCCACCGGTGGCAGGAGCTAATGGTTGCGGAACAGACGGAATTGCAGCGGGAGGCGGCAAAGCCGGTTTCCCTGGAGAGACCTGCGTTAGTCCTTCGGAAGGCCCCGAACCCGCAAGCATGGATTTGATAACATCTGACAGATCGCCTTCCTGGAATTTCGGGTTATGCTCCCGGCGAATGGCTTGCAGAATGCTCGGCTTCAGGAGTTGGCCGAAAGTCTCCATCACGAAGCGGTTGACTTCCCTTTGGATGATTCTCTCCACCGGGTTGGTGCCTGCAAACCCCGGTTCCGACGGTCGCAACGCGGGCGCTGGAGAGATTCGGCGAGATTCGGCAGCTTTTCCGGATACAGCGAAGGAAACAAACCTCGGTTCTCTTCCAACCTTGAGATGACCCTGAACATAGAGCTGCGCAAGAGCGGCCCGGTAGGTCAGGCCCTCTGCGGAGGGAAGGCAGGTCTGGATGCATATTGCATCAGAAAGCGTGTCGGCGGTGAGATTGCTCAAGATATCGCCGGGGCCCACCTCCACGAAAAGGCGGACGCCATGGTCATCCCTGAGGGTCTGAAGATTACTCATCCAATAAACGGTAGATTCCAGATGGGCCATGAGGATTCGCCTGATCTCAGCGGGATCTGACGGATACAACTCCCTGGTCGTATTTGACAAAACGGGAATCTGCGGAGGATGAAACGGAATAGTGGCAACGAATGCGTCGAGTTCATCATGGATGACACTCATGATGGGTGAGTGGAAGGCCATGCTGACCCGCAAGAGGGTCGACCGATAGCCCTTCTCTTTCAATTGGCCACCAAGCTTTTTGACCGCCTCGCTGCTGCCGCTCAAAACGATCTGATTCGGCGAATTAATATTGCCGATGTAAAGATTTTCCCGTCCCTGGAGCATCTCTTCCAACAGCTCCAGCGGAGCATCCACGGCCGCCATGACGCCGGGATCGATGTTACCAACGGCCACCTCGTCCATGCAGCGGGCCCTTTCGTTCACGATGCGGAACCCGTCCTCCACAGAATAGACACCCGCCAGGCACAAGGCGGTCAGTTCACCAAGGCTGTGGCCGGCCATGGCCACGGGCTGGATTCCAAGTGAGATGAGGTAGCGGGCCATGGCATGTTCCAAGGCAAACAGGGCAGGTTGCTGCCAGCGGGTCTTCAGCAGTTCCTCCCCTTGGTCGTGGAACAACAGGTGAAGGAGGTCGAAATCCGCTACGGCTGCGGCTCGATCGATCCATTCCCTGATGACGGGAAAGGACTCGTAGAGATCCCGACCCATTCCCTCATACTGCGCCCCCTGCCCGGGGAATAGTAAAGCAAGCGGCGGCAGCGGCAGGTCATCGCGGCCCACGAAGATTCCCTGTTGTGCAAGGGCTCTCAAGGCCTTGGGCGAGCCGGTCCCGGCTTCGGAAAGAGCGGCCGACCTTTCGATTACCGAGAGAGCCTCATCATCGGATTGGGCCACAACAACCAGCCTGTGGCTACGACCGCCCAGCTCCGTCCGGAAGAAAGAAACCCCCTTGATCGCAGGAGTAGATTCCTTCTTCTCTCCGGCGAGGCAAGACGATAGGGACGGTGAGACCATAACCGAATCCGCCTGGTCCATGGCCTGCTCCACATGCACAACGTAATTCGAGCCGCCAAAGCCGAAGGCATTGACCTGAAGCCTTCTTGGTTCGCCATCCTTGACCTTCCAATCAAGCGGCTCAGTCGGGATAAGTAATCCCGATCCTGCCAGTTCCATTTCAGGATCGGGATGGTGGTAGTTGAGGGTGGCGGGGAAAACCCCGGCCTTCATGGCCATGGCACCTCGAATGAGGTTGCTGATGCCCGAGGCACCCAGCGTGTGGCCAATCTGGGACTTGAAAGACGTCAGCACAGTGCGCTTGGAGGGCTTGAAGAATGCCTTCAGCGCACGAACCTCCTCCACGTCCCCTTGCCGGGTGCTGGTGGCATGGCATTCCACCAGATCAACTGCTTCCGGCCCGTAGGATAGATCCTTAAATGAGGTGCGGATGGCAAGTTCCTGGCTGGCACTATTGGACTCAACCATACCCAACGTGTTGTTGCTCGCACCCATGCCGGTGATTATGGCGTCGATGCGCGCCCCACGTGCGCGGGCCAGGCTCTCCCGCTCGATGACGATCATCCCGCCGCCTTCACCAAGAACCATCCCATCTCTTTCCGCATCAAAGGGGCGTGAGGTCTCGTAAGGGGGTCGTTCCCGTCCCGACAGCCCGTAGAGTGCTCCCACCGCGGCGAATTCGAGAAAATGCAGGTGCGTGAGATTATCCTCGCCACCTCCGACAATGGCGGCATCGATGATGCCGTTCCTGATCATCTGGATGGCGCTGTGCAATGCGACCAAGGAAGTCGAACAGGCCGCCGAAACGGCAAAACTGGGCCCCATGAAACCATAGCGGTTACAGATGAAGCCGGGCGCTGCACAGTTGAGTCTGCCCAGCAGTGTGGTGTCATCCGGGGCCATGCGCCCCGCCTTCACCTCGCGTTCAACCGCGCTCGCCTGTTCCGGCGTGAGGTGAACGGCCCGATTGACGGCGGTGAGGATGTCGTGCGCGTAGGCCCTGATAATGATACTGGTAAGGGTTCCCGCAGCCTCTCCCGAGTTCTGGGAGATAATCACACCGATTCTCTCGCGGGGAATGTCCGACTCCAGGATGCCGGAAGCCCGGATCGCCTTGTCCGCCAGCCAGAGGGTAAGCTTTGTGGCCTCGGTCATGGTCCGGAAATCCTGCGGGGGAATACCGAGATCACTGCGGGAGATAGGGAAATCGAGGAAGGCGCCCACCTTGCAATAGGTCTTGTCCAGAACGTGCGGCCGGGAATCATAAAAGATACTGTGATCCCAGCGGGACGGCGGGACCAGGGTAATCCCGCTCTTCATGGCCAGGCTTGCGGCCCAGATTTCTTCAGGACTGCTGCCCA
>JAZDIS010000175.1:0-5296 GCA_043804705.1 Pseudomonadota bacterium
GGGCCATTTTTTTCTGACCTTTCCCGGGTGGAGCTGGCTGGCCTGGCTTCCTGTTTGAGGTGCGATTCCGATTGCGTGCTTGTCAGGGATGGGCATCTCGGTTCCCGCGTGTTGTCTCGGAGCAGAGGAACTCTGGAGAAGCGGAGGGCTCGGCCTCAGCATGACGCTTACAACAAAAACGAGGGCAACAAGAACGAAAGGAAGGGCGTACAGAGGGATACGGACAAAAATGGGAAAAGATTGCAGGCGGGCGAACTGCGCTTGGGCGACTTTTTGGGCAGCGAGCAGAAGGGGGGGGAGTGCGCCAAGGCCGGGGAGGATTTTTTTCGGTTGGGCGTCTGGAGCGCCACTCTGGTCCGGAATGCCGGAAAGGGTTTTTTCCAGGGAGGAGTCGAGGTCTTTGGCGCCAACTCCGGCGGTTACGGTGGGCTCGTTTTCCTCAAGAAAGAAATCCTCCCCTTCTTTTTCGTCGGAGAAAAAAGCATCATCCTCGGCCTGAAAGGCGGATTCCCAATCCTCTCCCCAGTTTGTTTCATCGTGGTCGGCTGGAGTCTCCGCGCCGGCGAACTGGTCGGCAGACTGGGGGCGGTCATCAGCCATGGTTTATGTCAGAATATTTTGTTGAGTTTTTCGGAAAGGGTTTCGGCGGTGAAGGGTTTAACGATGTACTGGCTGACCTTGGCTTTGACCGCCAGAATAATATTGTCCTGCTGTGCTTCCGCCGTCACCATGATGAAAGGCGTATTGGCCAGGCTGGCATCGGCCCGCACCGCTTTCAGCAGGTCCAGGCCGGTCATCTTGGGCATGTTCCAGTCCGAGACGATAAGACCGATTCTTTCCGATTTCAGGACGTCCAAGGCGGTGGTGCCATCGTCCGCTTCAATGATGTTTTTGAAGCCAAGCTGGGTGAGGATGTTTTTGATTATGCGCCGCATGGTGGCAAAATCGTCAACCACGAGAATTTTCATATTAGGATCAGCAGCCATATTTCCTCCCTAACGGCTTTATGGTACGAGTGGCTTGAGCATGTTAGCAGTGCGGGTAACCAACCGCATCTTTTTTACTGTAACTGTAACAATTGGTTTTGGAAATAAAAAAAGTATGGGGCGTGGAGAGCCGCTCCATACTTTCTGATTTCCCTCCGGCGCGGATCAACTTGCCAGGGTTTTTTTCAGCTTGGTGCGGAGGCGGAACATGGCTTTGCTGTGCATTTGGGAGATGCGCGACTCCGTATAGCCCAGCACTTCGCCGATTTCCTTCATCGTCAGTTCGTCCTGATAATAGAGGGAGACGGTCAGTTTTTCCTTTTCCGGCAGATCGGAGATTGCCTTGGCGATGAGCTCCCTGATCTGGGACAGGTTGATGGCCGTGAAGGGATCACGGTCGTCCATGGCGAAGGTCTCGGCCAAGGTGGGATCGTTTGCCTCCGTTGATTTCTGCCGGAGAAATTCGATGTCCATGAAGGTGACGGATTTTGTTTCATCAAGCAGTTTGTAGAAATCATCCAGGGCAAGGCCCATGGTTTTGGCTACTTCTTCATCCGTGGCCGGTCTGCCGGTTTGTTTTTCGATGTCGGCATAGGCCTTTTCCAGGTCTGTGGTTTTCCGCCGGACGGAGCGCGGAACCCAGTCCAAGGCCCGAAGTTCGTCCAGCATCGCCCCCTTGACCCGAAATTCGGCATAGGTTTTGAACTGGACATTTTTGGATACATCAAATTTGTTGATGGCGTCGATGAGGCCGATGATCCCGCAACTGATGAGATCATCGAGCGACACCTGCGCGGGGAGACGCGCCGCCAGGCGTGCCGCGATATACTTGATCAGCGGGGTATAGGTCAGAATCAGCTCGTTGCGTTTTTCGGGGCTGAGCGGTTCCGCCTGACTGAAAAAGGTATTCGTATAGTCCTTGAACTTTGGTGACGGCTGTTTATTCATACCGGGTAGGCCCGCATGGGCAAAGGAGATTGATGGCCTGCAATATGGGAAAGTATATTACAGATCAACGAGTCCCTGCCAGAAAAATTTTATATTTCCATCAGCTTTCATCTCGGGCTCTTCCTGGAAGATGTTTCCGGCCAGTTTGCTGAACATCCTGCTGGATGGAGCATCCGGGAAGATGTCCGACACCAGCCGCTGTTCGCGAACCGCAGTGGGCAGTTTGCTATCATAGGGGAGATACCCCAGATAATCCAGGGAAAGCGAGTCCAGAAAACGGTCGGCCACAATGCTCAACTTCCGGAAAACGGCCAGGGCCTCTTTTTCGGAGCGGGCAAGATTGACGAGGATGCGGAACTTTTTCACGTCATGCCTGGTGGAGAGAACCTTGACCAACGCGTAGGCATCGGTCAGGGAGGTTGGTTCCGGGGTCAGGATGATGATGCGTTCCCGCGCGGCCAGATTGAAGTAGATCACATTGTTGTTGATGCCTGCGGCCGTATCGATCAGCATGATGTCGATTTTTTGGGCCAGGGCGGACATTTCCGCAAGAAAGTACAACCGTTGCTGTTCCGTGAGGTCCGCAAGTTCCATGATGCCGGAGCTGGCGGGCAGGATGAGCAGGCCTTCCGGTCCCTGCACCAGAACCTCGGCCAGCGTTTTTTCGCCCATGAAAACGTGATGGAGGTTGTAGCGCGGGGTCAGGCCCAGCAGAATATCGACGTTGGCCAGATTCAGATCCGCATCAAGGATCAGCACCTTCTTCCCGGCCTTTGCCAGATTATAACCAAGGTTGGTGACGATATTCGTTTTGCCGACCCCGCCCTTGCCGCTGGTCACGCAAATAACCCGTGGCTGGGGCTCGGTGCTGTTGCGGTGCGGCGCCATTCTTTTCTTCTGGGGTTGCGAGTGGGTCATAATCCGTTCCAGTGTTTCCGCCTGATTCATGAGAGTTCCCCTGGTTTGCTCATTGGGTCCATCTGTCTTGGGCCTCGGTGGCAAGCTCGCCTGCGGCCGCCTGCCATCCTTGCCCGAACAGGGTCTGCAAGAACTCCCGGGAGGCAAGGAGGAAATCCTCCGGAACCCTCTGGCCGGTGCACAGGCAGGAAATGGGCAGCGCCGCCCCGGCCAGCAGCTGGCACAGGGTGGCGTAGGCCCTGGTTTCATCGAGCTTGGAGAGAATCAACCCCTTGACCCGCAGGGGCTCATAGGTGGTGAGTATCTGTTGCAGGTCTTCTTTTTTGCAGGTGGCGCTGAGGACGAGATACGGCTCTATCCCGTTTTTCAGGGAAAACCATTCGCCCAGTTCCCGGATGTGGTTTGGATCATACGGGCTCTTGCCTGCGGTGTCGATGATGATTAGATCCTTGTCCTGGTGGCGGAGCAGGGCCATCTGCAGATCATTTTTGCGCAGGGCGATTTCGCAGGGCAAGCGCATGATCTTGGCATAGGTCCTTAATTGGTCCGTGGCGCCGATCCGGTAACAGTCCATGGAGAGGAGCGCCACCTTCATTCCTTCATGGATGCTGTACCAGGCGGCGATTTTCGCGGCGGTTGTAGTTTTGCCCACCCCGGTGGGACCGATCAGAGCCACCACGGTGGGGGCCTTGCTGATGCCGATGGCAAGAGGGGTTATCTGCAACTGATCGATGATTTTGTCCCGCCACTGGGCAACCTGTTTCGGGTCGGGCCGCGCGGTTTTCCGGGCGGCCGCACCGGTGGCCTGATCCGGGATGGCGCGGCCGTCACTCTCTTCCTTGGCACAGTATTGACGCCGCAGGAAATTGGCAAAGCGCAGCCGGAGATCGTTGGCTTCAAAATGGACCTGTGCGGCTTTGGCGCCTTTGGTGGCCTTTTCGGCAGGCAGGGCCCGGGAAAGCTCGGCGCACAGTTTGCTGTCAAAGCCGGGCTGCTCCATGGCCGGTTTTGTTGCTGCCTGGCGCGGAGTCCCCTTTGGCTGGGCCTGACGCACGGACTGATATCCGTACCCCACCGTCTTTGGCCGTCGCCCTTCCGTGCCGGGGGATTCCGGCGGCGGCACGGTAATCTCCGGCTCCGGGTCATATTCCATGGCCGCCACCACCTCAATCCGCGGTCCGCCTCTGGATGAGCCGCTTTTTACGGGAAGGTTGCGGGTCGAAAGAATAACCGCGTCCTCCCCAAGTTCTTCCTTGACCATGGCCATGGCGCTGTGGGTATCCGAGGCTTCAAAACGTTTGATTCGCATCGCTGCTCCTCACTCCTTTATCTCTTGGGGTTAAGCTCGATTGTCCCCAGGGATTGCAGTTGGGTCTGCGCGGTCAACTCATTATGGGAAAGGACCATGACGTGGGGCATGAACCGTTCCATGAGCCGCCGGAAATGGCGGCGGATAATAGGGGAGCAGATGACGATAGGCTGATAGCCGTCCAGGGAAACCTTTTCCACCATGGTTTTTGCCGAGGCCAGCAGCCGTTGGGCCAGGTTCGGTTCCAGATTGAGAAACACGCCCTGGTCGCTTTTTTGGAGCGATTCGCGGATCAGATCCTCGATCTGGGTGGACAGGGTCAGGACCGCAAGCGTCCCCTGGTCATCGGTGAAGGAGCTGATAATGGAGCGCGCCAGCTTCTGACGCACATACTCGGTGAGGATGTCCGGGTCTTTGCCCAGGGGAGCGAAGTCGGCCAGGGTCTCGCAGATGGTCAGCAGGTCGCGCAGCGATACCCGCTCCCGCAGGAGATTCTGGAGCACCTTCTGAACCAACCCCAGGGGCAGCAGGCCAGGCACCAGCTCTTCCACCACCTTGGGCTGGGTTTTGGCCAGATTGTCCAGAAGCTTCTGGGTTTCCTGCCGGCCCAGCAGTTCATCGGCGTGGGTGCGCAGCACCTCGGTGAGGTGGGTGGCGATGACCGTGGAGGGATCAACCACGGTGTAGCCCGCCACCTGGGCCTCGTCTTTCTTCTCCTGGCCGATCCAGAGGGCGGGCAGCTGGAAGGCGGGTTCCATGGTGGGAATGCCTTCGATCTTCCGTTTGGCCATGCCGGAGTCCATGGCCAGCAGATGGCCCATCATGATCTCGCCCCTGGCGACCTCCACCCCTTTGAGGAGCAGGACATACTGGTCGGGTTTGAGTTGGAGATTATCGCGCACATGCAAGGGCGGGATAATCATGCCCATGTCCATGGCAAACTGCCGGCGGATGGCCCGGATCCGTTCCAGCAGGTCGCCCTCCTGGGTCTCGTCAACCAGGGGAATGAGGCCGTAACCCACTTCAAGCTGTAAAACATCAAGGGGCAACAGGCTTTCCACCGTTTCCGGCGCACCGGGCAGCGGGGTGGCCGCCTTCTTTTCTTTTTCCGCCTCGACCTTCTGTTCTTCCTTGT
>JAZDIS010000176.1:0-5391 GCA_043804705.1 Pseudomonadota bacterium
AGTCAACCCGAAGGATTTGTCCCGGATTCAGCTTTCATTTTTTACCATGAACGGGCTTATCAGTCTTACCTTGTTTGTGGCAACCTGGCTTTCGTTAGTCATTTGAACAGAAAAATTTCATAATAAAAGGAACTGTCATGCAATTTGGAAAATTTCATAAAGCCGTTCTGGTTTCGTTCGCCCTTGGGGCCATCGGTGTCTTTGCCACCAGCGTATGGTCCAAGCCGGAAAAGAAGGCTGAGGAAGTCGCGGCCCTGGTAAATGGTCAGCCCATTGTGGCCTCGGCTGTGCAGGGAGAGATAAAGGGAATCCTGGGCCGTTTTCAGGAACAGGGGCGCAAGCCCAGCGAAGCCGAGATGGCGACACTCCGTGAATCGGTTCTCGACAAGATGATCAAGCTCGAAATCTTGAGTCAGGAGAGCAAAAAAGCAGGAGTTTCCGTCAACCGCACCGATATTGACAACGAACTGAAAGGATACAAGAAGGGTTTCGCCGATGACAAGGCCTTTGCCAAGGCCCTTGGCGAGGCAGGCATTACCGAGGCGGAGTTGCGCAAGCAGATTGGGAAAAACCTGACCATTCAGAAGTTCATCGACACCAAATTCAAGGGCAAAGCCCAGGTGACTGAACAGGAGGCCAAGGATTTCTACAACAAGAATCAGGATAAATTTGCCCAGCCGGAAATGGCGCATGCCCGTCATATCCTTATTGCGGCAAAAGAAGCGGAGCCCAAGGCGGATAAGGATCACAAGCGGGCAAAACTTGTCCAGATCAAAAAACAGCTGAAGGACGGCGCTGATTTTGCCGATCTGGCCAAGCAGTCTTCAGATTGTCCGAGCAAGGAGCGGGGCGGGGATCTGGGCTTTTTCCCCAGAGGCCAGATGGTGAAACCTTTCGACCTGGCGGTATTTAAAATGATGCCCGGCGATGTCAGTGACATTGTGGAAACTGAATTTGGCTATCACCTGATCAGGCTTGAAGAGAAAAAACCTGCCAAGACCGTGAGCTTTGACGAGGCAAAGGCCAAGATTACGGCCTATCTCACCCAGGAAAAGGTCACGGGCAATATCGAGGCCTTTCTTGCCGAGGCCAAAGGCAAGGCGACCATCAAGATCCTGAGTCCCCAGGCGAAAAAATGATGGGCTCGGCCACGGACCTGTAACACAGGGACGCAGCACAGGCTTGCGGGAATGAGGAAACAGAGGGTTCCCAAGCGACAACCGTCGCCGGCCGCTTTCGCTTCCTGCTGTAATCGCGCCTTGATGCAATTACAATAAAAAATACGTTTAGGCTGGACTTCAGCCGGAGTCGGGGCCATGGTTTGCAGCAAACCATGGCCCCTTTTTATTTGGGATTTTTCTGAGAAAAGGGCAGCGGGGTGTTTCTTTAATGAATGCTGGTAGCGCAACCCTTTCAGCAGAAAGAAGGATCGCTGCAGTACAGTCTGCGGAATTTTTCCATTTCCCGTTGTACCTCGGGAGCCAGATCGAGGTCATAGCGGGCGACATATTCCGCCGCCATGCGGTGGGTGTTGAATATGGGGTAATTGAGGGTGAGGTTGGCTATGCATTTGTCAAGGTACTGGTCGTGCAGGGCCGGGTCATAAAACATCCGCAGCATTTCCGGGAAAACAGTATAGAAGGAGGCCGAGTCTTCATTGTAGAGCAGGGAGGAGGGCTGCTCGCTGAAATGGTCTGAGGAAACAGATTCTTCATAGCCGAATTTCCAGCCGGCCCGGCCCTCGTGGTAGCCTTCAACCCACCAGCCATCCATGATACTGACGTTGGGCACCCCGTTCATGGCGGCTTTCATTCCGCTGGTGCCGCTGGCTTCCAGTGGGCGTTTGGGGCTGTTCAGCCAGACATGGGAGCCGGCAACCATCATTTTCGCGAGGTGCATGTCGTAGCCTGGAATGAAGATCAGTTTGGCCAGGCCATGACTCTTCTGGTACAGCTCTTCCTGAACAGCCAGGACGTTTCTGATCAAGTCCTGGCCCGGCTGATCCGAGGGGTGAGCCTTACCCGCATAGATAAAATTCACCGGCCAGTTATTTTCCGTAATCATTGCCGCCAACCGATCCAGGTCTTCAAAGATCAGATCCGCCCGTTTGTAAGTGGAAAAGCGTCTGGCAAAACCCAGGGTGAAGGTGGTGTGCTCAAGGGTTGCCTCTTTTTCGCTGCGGTAGGAAAGATAGTTGGGTGGATCAATCCAGGTTGCAAGACGCTGGTTCCGATGGGTGATGAGCATCCGGTTGACATAATCCACCAGTATTTTGGTGTCCGTACGCCAGGCCTGCTCGAAATAGGTGCGGAACTTTTTGTTCCGGGGCAGGGTCTCCGCCCCGGCAAAAACGCTGGGATCTCTCCGCCAGTTGTGCAATTCGGGAAAGGTGTCGTACAGTTCCGCCTTGGCATCGCTGGTCCAGGTGAGATGATGCACTCCGTTGGTGATTGCCGTGATTTTGTCCGCATACTGCGGGAATTGCTTCTGGGTCACCTCCTTGTGGAGGCGGCTCACGCTGTTGGTGGCCCTGTTGAGCTTCATGGCCATGGCGGTGAAGTTGTAGACGGAGGGGGTGTGCTCGTCCAGGGCCAGGAGTTTCAGGATGCGCTTGCAGAACGGGCTGATCAAGTCATCGTATACGGAAATGTTGAAGCGGTCATGTCCGGCCATGACAGGGGTATGGATGGTAAAAACAAAGCGCTTGGCGATTTCTGTCGCGGCCGCGAGGATATCGTGGTCCGTGGTTTTTTCTTCATATTGAGGGCCATATTTTTTTTGAAGAAGTTGGGTAATCAGGGAAAGAACCACGCTCACGCCGTGTTGTTCGTTTAAGTGAATAGTGCGGGAAGTAAGGCCCAATGCTTCCATGACCGGCATAACCCCGGTACCCAGGAGCCTGCGCTGGGTTGCTTTTACCTTTTCGGAGCTGCTGTCGTACAGGTGTTGGGCTGCTTCTTGAATCCAGGGGGGGGATTGCGTCGTCTGGTAATCAAGAAGGATTTCCGGCACAAAGGAGTCGAGTCCCTCGCTTATCTCCATTTTGAGCCACAATTGGGCGTGGGCCACGGATCGCATACCCTGAAGGTCATAAAAGGGAACCTCAATGGTGAGAGGTTGGGTAGGGGATTTAGGATCGTGCAGCAGATAGAGTCCCGGCGTGTTTTCCGGTTCCCATTGGGAGGCCCAGGCTACCTGCCCTCTTTTTGAATCGACCATCTGGGAAAAATATCCCTTCCGGTACAGCAGGGAAATCCCGGCCACCGGGATTTTGCAGTCCGCGAAACTTTTCAGGGTGTCTCCGGCAAGGATGCCGAGACCGCCGCTGTAGTTGGGGATTTTGACCGGGCCCTGCAAGAACAGCTGCAGGAAACGGTTGATGGATTCATCCGGATGTTCCGTGATCTCAAGTTGCTGGATTTTGGTGCGTACCGGATGAAAAACATCCAGATCCGCCCCTATTTCCATGGAAATGTACGTGACGGATTCGCCGGTCGGGGAGGTGATGGCTTGCCAGACCGCGTCAAGAACCTTTTGGGAAACACCGAAAAAAGTGCCGAACTTGTTTGTGGCGAGCATGTCACTGAGACGATGCTTGTCGTTTGGTACAAGCGGGGCATTGGGTACTGGTGATTTTTTTGGCTTGGTTGTGCTGGGGGATGTGTGAGAATATTTCATCGGTCAACAAGGGCTCTTGGGGATAAATGGGTAAAAAAAATGTCTTGAACGCGCAGAAAAATAGCACGCTAAATAACAATTTCGCATTGTTTGATGAAATTGCATGATATAACGAGTCTTCCCGGCCATGCAAGCGAATTATGCCGGCGCAGGCCTTCAGGAGTTTTTCCGGGGCCGAAAAAGGTGAGAGTGACTCTATAGTTACAGTCTTGCTCAACATGAAAAAAGATATAAAAAATACGTTGAAATTTAACAAATATTTCTGTATGTTCTTTCAGTTTTTTAAAATATGTTTATTTGTATAAGGGGTTGTTTTCATATAAAAATCTGTTATGAGTCGTATCAGGAGGAAGGGAAAAGATGAAGAGAGGAATTCTGCAGTATATGGCAATGGCATGTGTTGTTGTTTTTCTTTCCCTTTTGGCTGGCGGTTGTGCCAAGCAAAAGGTGCAGAGCGATAAGGACATGGCTGGGGGTGGCGGTGGTGCTGTGAAGGCTGACACCGGCGCGGGTATGGGTCAGGAAGAGTCTCTTGCCTCAAAATGGATTGGCGGCGACAGTGGCGCGGTTTTGGAAGGACGGACCACAGCCCCGATGCTCCCCATCTATTTTGATTTTGACAAATCCGATATCCGCGCGGACCAGAAGGATCGTATCAAGAAAAATGGCGATCTCCTGATCGGTTCAGCAAAAGCCCGTGTTCGGGTGGAAGGCAATACCGATGAGCGTGGCACCAACGAGTACAATATGGCCCTCGGCGAAAGACGTGCCGTGACTGCAGTGAAGTATCTTGTCAATATGGGCGTTGCGGAAGCCAGGATTGACACCCTCAGCTTTGGTGAGGAAAAGCCCCTCAACTTTGGACATGATGAAATGGCTTGGGCGCAGAATCGTCGTGACGACTTTGTTATCGTCAAGTAAGCTTCTCTTCGAAGAAGATTGTTAGACATCTGAGATGGGAGCATGTTTATGTTCCCATCTCTTTTTTTTGTTTTGAGTACTGCGGGTTATAGAAAGCGATACCTGAAAATTTTCTGCTGATAACAAGCCGGAGACATATATGAAGATGAAATTTCTTTGGGGACTGTTTTGTGTGTGTGTGGCGTTGAGCGTTTCTTCGGTGCTTGCTTTTGCGGCCCCGGAACGTGGGAAGGTCGCCACCATCAGCATCCAGAAAATTCTTGGTAGTTCCAAGTCGGCGCTGGATGCTCAAAAAGTCTTGCAGGTGGAGGTTGACAAGTTTAAAGCAAAGTTTAAGGCGGATGAAGATGCCCTGACCGTCATGAAAAACGATATCGAAAAGAAAAGTGCTGCCTGGAGCGATGATGTTCGTGCGGAGAAAGAGCGCGAGTATCAGAAGAAACTTCGCGATTATGGCCTGAAAACCGAGGACGCGAAACTTGAGATGCAGCAGCTTGAGAAACGGCACATGGAGCCGATCTTGAAACAGCTCAATGATATTATCGCTGAGGTCGGCAAGAAAAATGGCTATTCACTGATTCTCGAGAACACCATGAAGGGGTTGCGCAACCGAACGGGGTTGCTCTATGCCGATGATGCCCTTGATATCAGCGATCAGGTTCAGAAGGAGCTTGATGGCCGTTTGAAGAAATAAAGATATTTTCAAGCAGAAAGCCGACAAAAAGAGGCGTTGCGGTAGATCACCGCAACGCCTCTTTTTGTCGGCTTTCTGCCTGGGGAATAAAAAAGATC
>JAZDIS010000177.1:0-2237 GCA_043804705.1 Pseudomonadota bacterium
AGCGGATTCGAACCGCTGAATAGTGGTTTTGCAGACCACTGCCTTACCACTTGGCTACGCCGCCTTTTTGGTGGGGCCAATCTTAAACGCAGATCGTTTTTTTGACAAGGGAAAATGTGCGTGGCGCGCGGGTCTGCGGCAGATAAGGAAAAAAGGCGCAAGCCCCGCATCGGGGAGGGTGATCCGTTGCCCTTTTTCAGCGGCTGGGGTATGGTGTTTCCTTGGCAAGAGGGCCGAGGCCCTTACAGATTACCCCTTACCCGTATCCTGACCGTGACGAACAATACCCTGGCCCAAACACCGCAGCCGGACCTCTCCCTTCTTGAGGAAAAGCTCGGCTATCATTTCCGTGACCGCGCCCATCTGCAGAAGGCCATGATCCACAGCTCCCATGCCTTTGAACAGGGGAGGCAGACGCAGAAGGACAACGAGACCCTGGAGTTTTTGGGCGATGCGGTACTCGATCTCACCGTGGGCTATGCGCTTTTCCGCAATTTTCCGGAGATGCGGGAGGGCGATCTCACCCGGCTGCGGGCGGCTCTGGTCAATGAGCGGCACCTGGCTCGGATGGCGCGTGATCTCGATCTGGGCCGGTATCTGTTGTTGGGCAAGGGCGAGGATATCAATTGCGGCAGGGAAAAGTCCTCCATCCTCTCCTGCGCCTTTGAGGCGGTGGCCGGAGCCGTTTTTCTCGATGGCGGCTATCCTGCGGCCAGCGAATTTGTCGAACGCCATTTTTACCCCTGGTTTGACGACCGGCAGCAGACCATGTTCCTGGCCGATGCCAAGAGTTCGCTCCAGGAGCTTTTGCAGGAGCGGTTCAACGAGGGGCCCCGCTATGTGCTGGAGGGGGACGAAGGGCCGGATCATAACAAGACCTTCCATGTCTCGGTCCGCTTCCGGGAGGAAATCCTCGGCCAGGGCAGCGCCCGCAGCAAGAAGGAGGCGGAGCAGGAGGCCGCCGCCATGGCGCTCAAAAATCTTGTTGAGTCCAAGCCCCATAAGGGCGGCCAGTGAGTTGTTGTGCCGGAGCGTGTCTCTAAACCAATGCCATCCCCCTTTGTCATCCCCATCTTCATCGCCCATCAGGGCTGTCCCCATCAATGCCTGTTCTGCAATCAGCGCAGTATCACCGGTGCCGCGGAGGGCATGGTCACCGCCCACGAGGTGCAAGAGATCATCCGCGTCCAGCTGGCCTGGCCCCGCAGACATCCAGAGGCCCCGGTTCAGGTGGCCTTTTACGGGGGCAGCTTCACCGGGCTTACCATGGAGCGGCAGCGGGAATTGCTGGGTGCGGCGCAGCCTTTTCTGGCTTCGGGCCAGGTCCGGGAGCTGCGGCTCTCCACCCGGCCGGATTATGTGACCCCGGAGATCGCCGGATTTTTGCGGGAGCAGGGAGTGGGGGTCGTGGAGCTGGGCGCCCAGTCACTGGATGATGGGGTGCTTGCGGCCAGCGGCCGGGGGCATACCGCGGCCCAGGTGGGGACGGCGGTTGCTTGCCTGAAAGAGGCGGGGATTCAGGTGGGGCTCCAGCTCATGCTTGGCCTGCCCGGAGACAGTACGGCCACGGCCCTGGCCGGCGCTCACCGGGCGGCAGCGCTTGCCCCGGCTCTGGTTCGGCTCTACCCCTGCCTGGTTGTCTCCGGCAGTCCCCTGGCGGAGCTGTACCGGCAGGGGGAGTATCAGCCGCTGAGCCTGCCTCGGGCCGTGGTCCTGGCCGGGCGGCTGTGGGCCGTTTTCAAGGCGCACCGGATTCCCGTGGTGCGCATGGGGTTGCAGCCTTCTCCCTCGCTGGAGGAAACCGTGCTGGCCGGGCCTTACCATCCGGCCTTTGGCGAGCTGGTTCTTTCCCGGCTTTTTTTCAACCGGGTCCGTGCCTTGCTGTCCGCCCGTCCGGCCCAACAGCTCCACCGTCTGTGTCTCGCCAGGGCGGACGAATCCATCTATCGGGGCAAGGGCAACGCTAACGTCAAGCGGCTTGCGGCTTTGGGGCTTCTTGAGGGGGTGGAAACGGTGTTCAGCGCCAGCCAGCCCAGGCAGAGCTTGGTGCTGACCCCGCGTTAATCGGATTAGCAGGCAATCTCCGTAGCCAGAGGAATAACTTCGTTCTTCTGTTCATTTTCTTTGCTTGCCCAAAGCGTCACTTCCGCGGGAGGGCGGTCTCAGTCTTCAAAGTAACTTTTTTTCATCGCAGGTTCTGGGGTAAAATGTCTCAAAAAGGTGGTGTGAAGTAGGTC
>JAZDIS010000178.1:0-2991 GCA_043804705.1 Pseudomonadota bacterium
GCTCTTTTAAGAAAAAATCAGACAATGTCTTTTTTAATCAATTTGTTGAAAAAACCCTGAAGCTTTCTGCCCCTCTACCGCCATTCCCCATCGGCATCAACCAGTCAGAAATGGAAATCGGTCTGAAATTCAGGCCAGGAGAAATCTTTTGATATGGATTCTTTTATGAAAAACAGCATCTCCGGTCGCGCGCTGAGCATGATCCTCCTTTGTCTTACCCTGCTGCTCGATTCTACCCGTCCTGCTCCTGCGCAGGCCATAGTGTATCTCGATATCACCTCTGCCAACGTCCGCAAGGTGAACATCGCGGTGCCCTATTTTATCGATAAAAAACAACCGGGCACCATACATGACGGCGGCAAGAAGATGGCGGATCTCCTGGGGCGGGCCTTGGCCTTCCACGGGTTTGTGGATATAATCGACCCCTCCGCTTACAGTGGCAGCCAGACTTGGGACTGGCCCGCTCTTGGCGCAGAATTCACGGTGCTTGGCCAATATGAAATGACCGCCGACGGCCTTGTCCTGGAGATGCGCCTGAATGAGATTCAATCAGGCCACATGATCCTTGGGCGACGGTACCAAACCCCCGTCAGCAAGCATAAGGAAAGCCTGAAAAAATTCTGCGATGAAGTCGTTCTCCTGCTCACCGGAGAACGCGGAGTGAGCTTTAGCCGGATCGCCTTCGTTTCTACGGCGACAGGACACAAGGAGATCTGGCTTGCCGATGTTCTTGGCGAGGATATCCGTCAAATAACCCAGCATGAACATCTGGCTGTTTCCCCGAGATTTTCCCCCGACAACAAGTGGCTGGCCTACACTTCGTACCATCGGAATAACCCAAATCTCTATATCACCGAGCTGAATGTTCTCAAAAGTACCCGCGCCATTTCCCGTCAGCAAGGTCTCAATATGGCGCCGGCCTGGTCGCCGGACGGTAGCGTTATCGCCCTCACCCTCAGTAAATCCATCAATCCGGATATCTATCTGATTGATAACAACGGCAAAGAATTGCGACGGCTGACACAGGGCGAGGGAATCAATGTATCGCCCACCTGGTCGCCTGACGGAAAAAAACTGGCCTTTGTCTCCGACCGGAGCGGCAGCCCGCAAATCTATATCATGGACGTCGCCACCAAGGCCACACAGCGGCTAACCTATCTCGGCAACGAAAACACCACCCCGAACTGGTCTCCGAAAGGAGACTGGATCGCCTATACAGGCCGGGTAAACGGAAATACCCATATTCTGATGATCAAACCTGAAGGCGGCACTCCCGTCCAGTTGACGCAGACAGCGGGAGATCATGAATCTCCGAGCTGGTCGCCGGACGGCCGGCAAATTGTCTTTTCAAGAAAACGGAACAACAAACAGGAAATATGCGCCATCTACAAAAACGGCATGGGACTTCGCCCGCTTTTCAATCTCAAGGGCTCACAATCCACTCCGCAATGGTCCCCGCATCAGAACCTGTAACCCATTGCAACAAAAGATATCATCATCTGGATGGCCACAATGGCACTAGCGGCGAAATAAAGAGCCGTAACGAACTGGTTGAAAAACCACTTGTTTTTCGTAACGGCTCCCAAGCTTTTCATTTGCCAGGAGACAGACACCCATGAAACGATCACTAACCACTCTTGCCCTCACCCTGTGCCTTTCCCCCCTTCTCATGCAATGCGCCGCGGAAAAAGATGTCCGGGGCCTTGACATGAGGCTCCGCTCAACGGATACAAAAATCGAGGAAATGGACAATATTGTCACCGCCATAAAAAACCAGCGCGGTTCCCAAGCGGAATTGGCAAATCAGCTCGAACAGATCAAGTCTCGCTTGCTGCAGCTTGAAGCACGGGTTGAAGAAAAAAATATCCAGACAAAAAAAATCCAGGAACAACAGACTGCCTTGAAGCAAAATACCAATAGCCAGCTTGAGCAACTGCGTGGCCACCTGACAGAACTTACCGGCAAAATATCTGGTATCAATGCCCAGTTTGCTTCCGTCTCCGGCGATTTCAGCCGAATCCAGGAAGACCGGGCCAAGGAAGCTTCAGACCGTGCAGCCAGTGCTTCCAAGGCTGCGGAAGAAGCGCGCATAAAAGCTGAAATGGCCAGCGGCCCCAAGATAATCGAGCCGGAACAAACCAAGAAAAAACCAGGAAAAACGGAAGAGGCGGCAAGGCCGGAAGAAGCAAAACCGGCGACAGAAAAGACAGCAGCGCATGACGCAGAGACAAACACCAGCGACACCATCTACAATAAGGGCCTTGCCGCCTACAAGGCGAATAAATACAAGGAGGCGTACAGTGCCTTTTCAAGCTACCTGGAGAAAAACCGGACAGCGCCCCTGGCCCCAAACGCCAGGTTTTGGTTAGGGGAATGCCTTTCCCAGCAGAAAGAATTCGAGCTGGCCATCCTTGAGTATCAGAAGGTGATCGCCGATTACCCAAAAAGCAACAAGGCCCCTGCCGCCCTTTTTAAACAGGGACAAGCGTTTGAAATGCTCTCAGAAAAAGACACCGCCAAGATCGTATACAACAAGCTTCTTGCCGATTATCCCAAAAGCGAACAGGTTGAAATGGCCCAGAAACGGCTGAAATCACTGAAGTAGAAAAGATGCCCCGCGACGGGGAAAACACTTCACAATACACCATAAAAAAAGAGCCCCGCAATAATGCAGAGCTCTTTTTTTATGGTGCTAACTTCAGAGGAAATTAGAGATTAATTCCCATCTCCTTCTCCTTGGCTGCCACGGCCAAACGTGTCTTGACCGCAGTGTCCGGGATCAGACTCATTGAGTCGATTCCGCACTCGACCAGGAAGGTGGCGAACTCGGGGAAATCCGAGGGCCCCTGGCCGCAGATGCCGATCTTCCGCCCCCGCCGTTTGGCAGTGGCAATGACCAGTTTGATCATCTCCTTGACCGCATCATCGCGCTCGTCGGCAAGCCCGGCAAGGAGACCCGAGTCGCGGTCAAGACCGTAGGTGAGTTGGGTC
>JAZDIS010000179.1:0-3392 GCA_043804705.1 Pseudomonadota bacterium
TGATATTTACGGAACGGCCCTCGGCAAAGAGGGCCGCCAGCCTATTGTCCATTTTTTACCAGGGGAATGGCGAAAAAGCAGGGGAAAGCCGACACATTCTTGGGTGCGGCCATTCCCTAAAAAGCCCCGCCGATGCTGAAATCCCAAACCCCCTGCTTCTCGCCTTCTTCCGGGGCGAGATTCCAGCCCCATTCAAGACGCAGAGGCCCCATGGGCGACAGCCAGCGGAAGCCAAGGCCGGTGCTGTAGCGAAGATCCGCAATATCCCAGGTTTCGGAATCGGTGTAGACATTGCCCAGATCAAAGAACACCAAGCCTTTCAGCCCGATATCCTTGACAATGGGGAAAATCCATTCCACGTTTCCATACCACATCTTTTCGCCGCCCACCCTGGAATACGTAACCCCATCCGGATTTAACTCCAGGGGACTGACCTTGCTGCTGTCAAAGCCCCGGATGGTGTTGAGTCCGCCCAGATAGAACTTTTCATACACCGGCAGCTTCTTGTCCTCATTTTCAGCCACATAGCCGATGGAGCCCTTGACATGAAAGGTTGTTTCCCACCACATCGGATAGTACCAACCGGAAGTGGCCTCGTACTTGGTAAAGGCACTGTCACCACCCAAGGGTCCGCCCGCCTGCTTGATGGAATAGGTGGTGAGCCAGCCCTTTGAGGCGTCCGTGAGCTTGTTCCGGGTGTCTTTGGAAAGACCGACACGAACAAAGCTTGTGGTCTCAATTTCCATGGAATCCAACAGACTTTGCGGGACATTGGTCACCAGCACATCGGTCATCGTGGTGTCATCATAACCATAGCCCCAACCGAGATTCCACTTGTTCCAGAGCGGATAGGCAAAGCGCAGGGCCGCACCGGTGGAGTCCTTGGTATAATCGTCGTATTCCCTGGACCAGTTGTATAGATCATAGCCGAACAGCAGCTTGGTGTCGTTGAGATGGGGCTCGGTAAAACTGAAGTTGTACCGGTTGCTCCGGGAACTCACATTGGCTTGGAGGGAGAGTCGCTGGCCCTTGCCGAGAAAGTTGTTTTCACTGATCTCCCCCATGAACATGAGGTTGTCCACCGAGCTGTAACCGGCCCCGACACTGAAGGTGCCGGTGGCCTTTTCCTTCACATCGACCACGACATCCATCAAACCTTCCTGCGCCGTGGCCTCCGGGGTTACGTTCACCTCTTCAAAAAACGCAAGCCGCTGCAGCCTTTCACTGCTCTTTCTGACCGCGCTTGCATCGAGCAGGCCGCCTTCCTTGACCTGCATCTCCCGCCTAATGACCTTGTCCCTGGTTCTGGTGTTGCCCTTGATATTGATCCGGTTTATGTGCACCAAGATTCCCTGGGAAATCTTGAGCGACAGATCGATGCGTTTGTCTTCATCATTCTTGCCGAGCTTCGGTTCAATCTCGGCAAAGGCATAGCCACTTTCCGCGTAACGGTCGGTAAGGCGCATGACATCATCCCGCAAAATCTTGCGGCTGAAAAATTTCTCCTTGCTCAACTCGACCAGGCTGAACAGCTCGTTCTTATCGCCGACGATGTCCCCCTCGATTTCGATGGTGCCGACCCGGTAGCGGTCGCCCTCCTGAATATCAAAGGTGACATAAAGCCAATCGCCTTCGTCGGTTATCACCGGTTCGCTGATCCTGGCCTCGATGTAGCCGCTGTTATGATACAGGGCTCCGACCCGGGAACGATCCTGCTCGAGCAAATCGCGCTTCAACTTGCCAGACTCGGTAAACCAGGAAAGCAACCCTTTTTCAGAAGTGGTCATCTCCTTGCGCAATTCCTTGGCGGTAAAGGCCTTGTTGCCGACAAAACGGATATCCTTGATATACATCTTGACGCCTTCTTCGATGTCAAAAGTGACATTCACTTTGTCAGGCGTGGCATAGTTGAGCTTGGCGGCGACGTTGGTCCGGTAAAACCCTTTATCCTTATAAAGCTTGCGGATATTTTCCACGGAGGTCTGCACCTCCTTGGTGTTGATGATGGTATTGGGCGAGATGCTCACCACCTCTTTTACATCTTTCTCGTCAAGCTCTTTCTCGCCATTAATGAGAACCTGGCCGATTACTGCTTTTTCCGTGAGCTGAAAGGTAATTTCCTTGCCCTTTTCCGTATCGGTGACCAGAATCTGCACATCGTCGAAGTAGCCCATCTGAAAGATATTTTTCAGATCCGCCCGCAAAAGTTCCGGGGCATAGCGATCCCCGGCCTGACTTTTCACCTGACGCATGACGGCCCCGGAATCCACCCGGCTATTTCCGGCAATGGCAATGGACTGAACAAGAAAATATTGGCCGGTGTGGGAAAGAATATCGTTGGCTATCTGGGCCAGGGATTTCTGCAGCTCGGTTTCGTTCCTGCTGACCTGATAATAAAATTTGGGCGGATTGTTGCCGAAGATGTCATAGAGGACAAAATCCAGGCTGAGCTGCTCGCCAAGCTTGGTGATACTGCCGACCGCAACATAGTTGACCGCCGGAGAGGCGATCAATGACTTCAGTGCCTCGGCCTTGGGAGGCCAATGCTCATAGCCGAGCTTCCGTTGTACTTCCTCCCTGGGCAGCGTCGCCAACCCCTTGCTCCGCACAACCTCCGACAGGATCTTATCGCTCAGGGCAAGAAGCTGATCAGCCCCTGTCTGGGCATTGATTCGGGGAGGAACCATGACGGCATTCGGCTCGGAGCCCGCGGCAAAAGCCACCTGGGCCAAGGGTGAAAAACCCTGGGTCAAAATCAGGGCAAGGGCGACAAAAACAATCTTCATGGACCTCGAAAAACCGCAGGTGCATATTAGGTGCCGGGCTGAGTTGTCTTGTTTCATTCTCTCGATTTCGCTGTGAAGGGACTTGGGGTGAACGCCCCAGAGTATGCGGACGTGCCGACGATCTGTTAATTTATCAGAATTATCAGGCATTGGCCTTACTGTCAAGAATCTTTGCTCGCATCCAGAGTTTCGTGCAAGCCCCCGTCCCGCAAGGTGAGACAACGGCTCATCCGCCGGGACAGATCCAGATTATGCGTCACCATGACCGTTGCCAGGGACAGGGTTTCGCTCAACTCCCGGATAAGCTCAAAAACCTTGAGCCCGGTTTTAGGGTCGAGATTCCCGGTGGGTTCATCCGCCAGAAGAACCGCGGGCTTCATGATCAGAGCCCGAGCCAAGGCGACCCGCTGCTGCTCGCCGCCGGAAAGCTCGCCCACCTTGTGGGTGGAACGATTCAATACCCCGACCCGCTCCAGAAGATACTCCGCATACCCGGCCAAATCTGTCCTTCTCTGCCCGGCAATCAGCCCGGGCAGCAGGACATTTTCCAGGGCATTGAACTCCGGGAGCAGATGGTGAGACTGGAAAACAAAGCCAATAACCTGG
>JAZDIS010000180.1:0-19784 GCA_043804705.1 Pseudomonadota bacterium
TCCGCCCCCTGGCCGCCGCCTCCGGCGTGCTCGAGGGGTATCCGCCGGAAGGAAGATTCCCCACCCTGTTGGAACTGGAGCAGGAATATGTGCAACGGGTGCTGGCCCATGTGGCGGGCAACAAGTCCCGGGCTGCCCAGGTTCTGGGCATAGACCGGGTTTCCCTCTGGCGGAAGCTGAAAAGACTGGAAAGCCTCGCCCCTGCCGCCCCGCTTCAGGAATATGCCGACCAGCCATGAAAATGTACACCGCCACCATCCCCGGCAACGCCCTCAAGGTCCGCTCGCGTGAGTCCTATTACGCGCGTCAGAAGCGGCTTTTTATCCTGGTGGTTATTCTGGTGGCCATCATCCCCCTGCTGTTCATCAGCTGGACCGCCGCCCATTTTTACCAAAAATCATGGCTGGACAAGACCACCGTTGAGCTGACCAGCCTGGCAAACAGCCGCAGGGAGATCATCAACCTCTTCCTCGACAGTCAGGAAAATATCCTGGCCGGATACGCCGAGCTCTATGACTTTGCCTGGCTGAGCACCCCCGGCAACCTGGAAAAACTTTTTAAAGCCATGAACCATCAGGGCGTCATCGTCGATCTGGGACTCATCGCCAGGGACGGCAGCCACCGCAACTACACCGGCCCCTTTGCCGAAGATCTCAAGGACAAGAATTACGCCGAGGCGCGCTGGTTCGCGGAGGTCATGCAGAGCGGCAGATACATCAGCGATGTGTTCACCGGCTACCGGGGCGTACCCCATTTCATCGTGGCGGTGACCGGCCCCACCCGCTCCTGGGTTCTGCGGGCCACGATCAATTCCGAACTGTTCAACGCCCTGCTGGCCAGCGCCGAGGTCGGGCCGGGCGGGGACGCCTTTATCCTCAACCAGCAGGGCGAGCTGCAGACCCCAAGCCGGCTGGGCCTCACCGCGCTTCCCTCCGGAGAAAAAGCTCTTCTCGCCACGGGCGGCGGCCTGACCATCCATCACTCCCAGGGAGCCCTGTACGCCACAGCCGGGATGAAAAACAACGCCTGGACCCTGGTGCTGAAAACCGACATCACCACCTCGCTCGCTGATTTTTACCGGGCCCGGCAGCGCGACCATCTGATCATCGCCTGCGCCGCCCTGCTCATTCTCGCCGTTGCCACCACCCTGGTCCGCTCCATGATGAACAAGGTGGAGGGCGCGGACCAGCAGCGGATGCTGCTCTACGACCGCATCCGCTATTCGGAAAAAATGGCCCTCATCGGCAGGATGGCGGCCAATGTGGCCCATGAAATCAACAACCCCCTGCAGATCATCGGCGACCAGGCCGGCTGGCTGGACGAACTGCTCAACGAGGAAGACCAGAAGCAGCTGAAAAACACCGGCGAATACCGGGCAGCCTTTACCAAGATCCGGACCCAGGTCAAGCGGGCCAGCACCATCACCCACCGGCTCCTGGGCTTTTCCCGCAGCACCGGCGGACTGAAATCCTCGATCAACATCAACACCCTGGTGGAGGAAACCGTCTCTTTCCTGGAAAAAGAGGCGGCCAATCACCGCATCGCCATCCGCCGCAATCTGGACCCCACCCTGCCGCAGATCACCACCGACAGCGCCCAGTTGCAGCAGGTGTTTCTCAATATTCTGAACAATGCCTTTGACGCCATCGGCAACGACGGCGCGGTCACCATCAGCACCAGCCTGAACGGCAGGCAGCTGGCGGTGGAGTTTGCCGACAGCGGACCGGGGCTGCCGGAAGAGCTTCTGAAAAAAGTCTTTGAGCCATTCTTCACCACCAAAAAACCGGGAAGCGGCACCGGCATCGGTCTGGCTATTTCCTACAGCATCATCGAGAGGCTGGGCGGCACCATCGCGGTGCGCAACGGCAGGCAGGGGGGGTGCGTTTTCCGGATCAATCTCCCGGGCGCCGCCTCGTAGAACCGGGAAAAAGGAGAGCCGAGATGAGCGAATTTTCCATCCTGATCGTTGACGATGAAGAGGAATTTGTCGCCACCCTGGTGCAACGGTTGCGCAAACGGGGCTGGGCCGGCGAGGGGGTGCTGACCGGCAGCGCGGCCATAGCCATGATCGCGGCCCATGACTTTGCCCTGGTCCTTTTAGACATGCGCCTCCCGGACATGGACGGCGGCCAGGTGCTCCGGGAAATAAAGAAAATCCGCCCACAAAGCCGGGTGGTCATTCTCACCGGCCACGCCTCGGTCAGCGAAGGAGAAGAGGGCCTCAAAAACGGGGCCTATGATTACCTGCTCAAACCGGTGGAATTTGAAACCCTGCTGGAAAAACTCCAGGCGGCCCGGAACCGCAGCCCATAAGACCAAACACCCAAGAACACTGCAACCGGGGGGAACCGAGGTGTTTATTAATAACTTATCCAGCTTGATGCCGGAATTGGACAAAAAACACGCGATGTAACTGTTCAGCAGTGCTGCAGATGCGCGAAAGAGGCCCGCAAAATGTGCTGTTGCACATGAGCGGACCGATGACAAAGCAGATGGAGTGCTGCTGGACCGTTACTTTTATTATTCAACAAGGGAGGAGTACGATTATGAAGTTCTTCAGGCAATTAAACCAGTTCATGCTGACGGGCGCCCGCGCCCAGGCAAAGTGGGAGCTGGACATCTCAAACACCATCCTGCACGACCGCAGACGGCTGATCATTCTCTGTCTGCTGCTCATCCCCATCCTCATCGGCGGCATAGCCTTTGCCGATGAGGTGGTCGGCAAGCTGCCCGGCATGCTCGGCGGCAAGAACGCCTATGCCCCGGCCTTCTACACCCCCACCATCTTTTTTGCCTCCATCGGGGTCGGCATCGTTGCCGGTCTGATCACCGGCTGCATCGGCGCGGGCGGCGGCTTCATCATCGCCCCCGCCCTGATGAGCGTCGGGGTCAAGGGTATCCTCGCCGTGGGCACCGATCTGTTCCACATCTTTGCCAAGGCCATCATGGGCAGCGTTCTGCACCGCAAGCTGGGCAATGTTTCCGTGGCCCTGGCCATGGTTTTCCTGATCGGTTCCATCGGCGGCGCCACCTTGGGCGGCTGGGTCAACCGCACCCTGTACGAGATGAACCCGGTCTTAAGCGACGCCTTCATCACCACCATCTATGTTCTGATGCTGGGCTTTCTCTGCTCCTATGCGCTGCTGGATTTTTTCCGCCAAACCCGCAAGGCGGCAGCCGCCAAGGCCAGCCCCAGCACCACGGCAAGCGCCTCCGGCTTGACCAATCTGGCCCAGAAACTCCAGGGCGTCAACCTCCCCCCCATGGTCCAGTTTGACGAAGGCGTTGCCCCGGGCGGCCGCAAGATCTCCTGGATCTTTCTGGTGCTCAGCGGCTTTGTCGTCGGCATGGCCGCAGCCATCATGGGCGTGGGCGGCGGCTTTTTGACCTTCCCGATCTTCGTCTACGTACTGGGCGTTTCCTCGGCCACCACCGTGGGCACCGACATCTTCCAGATCATCTTCACCGCAGGGTATGCAGGCTTGAGCCAGTATGCAGTTTACGGCTTCATCTTCTACACCCTGGCCATGGGCATGCTCCTGGGCTCCCTGGTCGGCATCCAGATCGGCTCCCTGATCACCAAGGTAGTCAGCGGCATCACCATCTGCGGCCTTTACGCCGTGGCCACCTCGGCCGGCTTTGTCAACCGGGTCTTTGCCCTGCCCTCAAAATTGGCCAGCATGGAGATGATCTCCATGTCCAAGGAGACCGGCAAGCTGCTGGAAACCGCAGGCACCTATATCTTCTTTGGGGTGCTTGGCGCCTTCGCCCTCTGGGTTTTCTACATCTTTTTCACCAACATCAAAACCCTCAAGGGAGAGAAGGAGGCACACTCATGATTGCCAACAAAAAAGAATTTGGCGGCGGCCTGGTGATGATGGCCGGTTTCTGGATCGTTTTCGCACTTCTTCTCTCGCCGCTTTACCCCGGCCAGGGCAAAAAAGTGAATATGCTGGATTACATGGACAACATGTACAACTCCATTTCCAAGAAATCCTCGTACTATGTTCCTGCCACCAGGGAAAAGGTCGAACCCTTCAAGGGAAACATCATTACCCTGAACATAAAAACCGATGAGAATCTTTCCGCAGCACGGCTGAGCACCGTCCTGCAGCAGGGGGGGGCCACCGTCCAGGCAGGGGATAAGGAGATCAAGATCAGCGGCGATCTCGGCGGTATCCTCACCGCCGTTCTCGCGGACGCGGACGCCATGTTTGCCAATGACGGCCAGGCGGTCAGCGCCAAGTACGGCGCAGCCGAAAAACAGGTGATCTTTGATTGGTACAACGCTCTGAAATCCATGGAAAAAAGTCTGACCAAGCAGAAAAAATTCAAGGAATCGAAAATCATCTATCAGGTGCGGACCAAAACCGTTGAGCCTGCCTACAACTATTACGGGATCGAGGCGCAAAGCATCAAGGACAAGGCGATTCTGGTGATCGCCTCCCTGGTGGGTTATGTAATCTACACCATGTGGTTCGGGTTCTCCATCCTCTTCATGTTTGAAGGCTGGGGACTCAAGCTTGAGCATTAAAAGGTCTGGACTGATCCTTTGCCCCCCTCCTTGCCTGGAGGGGGGCTTTTCCCTTAGGCAATTGCCGCGATTTTTTTATTCCCTCGCCGGGCCTGCTTCCATTATGCTGAAAGGCAACGACTTCTCTTCGCAGTCTCTAACGCAGGTGAGCATGCCATGACCTTTCTTCTTGACCGGCTGACCTCTTTCTTCCATGGCAAGCCCAGATTGACGCCTGGTGAATTGCAGGCCGCCTTCCGCACCCATTACAAGGAATTCCGCGCCCTGCTCACCGCCAACAACAACGCTCTGGAGCTGATGGCCGAGATGGAACAGGCCCTCGGTCCGGGCCATCCCTTCGGCATGGCCTTTGTCCGAGGCAACTGCACCGCGCTTTCCGTCAATATCTATAAAATGATCCACCACCTGACCAGACTGGCCGATGGCAGATATACCGAGTTGGATCAGCCCTTCAGAGCCGTCACCAAACAGCTCGAACAGGTCATCGCCAGCCGTCCCGTCAGCGCGGAGGGCGCGGCGATCCTCGCCATGGCGGAGGTGGACGCGAGTACGGTGGACCAAGTGGGCGAAAAAATGGCCAATCTGGGCGAGGTCAGAAACCGGGTCGGCCTCCGAACCCCGGATGGCTTTGTCATTACCGCAACGGCGGCCCGCCGGTTCATCGAGGCCAATGCGTTGCAGGTGGAGATCAATCGCCGCCTGAAAGGGCTGGATCTTGACAATCTGGAAGAGCTGTACACGGTCAGCGCCGGGATCCAGGGCCTGATCAGCAATGCGCCGCTGCCTGCGGAACTGGAAGAGGCGATCCTGGCCCAGCACCGGCAACTCGACACCGGCCCGCAGACCGAGCTGCTGGTCGCCCTGCGTTCCAGCGCCCTGGGCGAGGATAGCAGCAATGTCTCCTTTGCCGGCCAGTACCGGACCCAGCTCAACGTCAGCCGCGAATTTGTCGGCCAAGCCTACAGGGAGATCGTGGCCGGCAAGTACAAAAGCCAGGCCATTGTCTACCGCCAGCAGCGCGGCTACCGGCACCAGGACGTGCAGATGTGCGTCGGCTGCCTGCGCATGGTGGATGCGGCCGTAAGCGGGGTGATGTATTCCCGCGCCCCGGATGATCCGCGCAGCCCGTTTGTCATTATCCAGGCGGCGCCCGGCCTTGCCTGCACGGTGGTGGACGGCAGCGGGGCCAGCGAGCAGCTCCGGGTCAGCCGGACTGCGCCCCACTCCATTTTGCATAGAGCGTCAGCCACGGAGCAGAGCCAGAGCCTCACCGAGGCCCAGGCCGCCGAGCTGGCTACAGTCGGGATACGCCTGGAAGAACATTTCGGCACTCCCCAGGATATCGAATGGTCCATCGACCGCGCAGGCCTGCTCTATATTTTGCAAAGCCGTCCCCTTGGCCGCCCTGCCTCCGGCGAGGTGCAGGAACTCTATGCGCACGGCACAACGGCGGCTGATTTGCCCGAACCGCTCCTTAGAGATGGGGTGTGCGCCAGCCAAGGGGTAGGCTGCGGCCCGGTGTTCACGGTGCGCTCCAGCCTTGATCTGCTGCGCTTTCCCAAGGGGGCGGTGCTGGTCATCGAGACGCCGTATCCGGACTGGGCCAGCCTCCTCAACCGGGCCGTAGCCGTGGTCAGCGAAACCGGCCAACAGGCCGCCCACCTTGCCACAGTGGCCCGCGAATTCGGCATCCCGGCAATTTTCGGGATGGAACAGGCCCTGGCGACCCTGGAAAATCACCGCCTGATCACGGTGGACGCCACCGCGGGCAAGGTCTATGCCGGTAAAATCGAGTCCCTGCTGGCCCTGGCCGCGCCCAAGCCCAATCTCATGGCCGGCAGCCCGGTGTACAAAATCCTCACCGAGGCCCTGATCCACATAACCCCGCTCAATCTGACCGACCCCGCCTCCCCGTTTTTCCGGCCCGAGGCTTGCCAAACCCTGCACGATCTCACCCGCTTCTGCCATGAAAAGGCGGTGGTGGAGATGTTCACCTTCGGCGAGCGGTACGGCTTTAACGACAAGGCAGCCAAGCAGCTGGTGGTGGAAAATTCTCCGGCCCAGTGGTGGGTGATCGATCTCGACGATGGCTTTACCCCGGATTTCAACCCGGAAAGCCGCTATATCCATCTCGGCCACATCACCTCCGTGCCCATGCAGGCCATCTGGCAGGGGATGACCGCCTTTCCCTGGAGCGGACCGCCGCCGGTCAGCCTGGGGGGGTTCGGCTCCATCATCTTCCAGTCCACGCGAAACCCCAATCTCGACCCGGCGGTGCGCTCGTCCATGGCCGCCAAAAACTACTTTCTCATCTCCAAGAACTTCTGCAACCTCAGCGTCCGGCTCGGCTATCATTTTGCCCTGGTGGAGGCGAATCTGGGGGAGTTTCTCACGGAAAACTATGTAAGCTTCCAGTTCAAGGGCGGGGCTGCGGACCAGAACCGCCGCCTGCTGCGCATCCGTCTGATCAGCGAGATCCTGGGCGAATTCGGCTTCCGGGTGGAGCAGAAGGTGGACGCCATGACCGCCCGGATCGAAAAAAAACCCGGCCCCTATCTGCTGGAACGGTTGAAGATTCTCGGCTACCTGCTGATCCACACCCGCCAGATCGACATGGTCATGGCGGACGAAGGCATGGCCGCACGCTACCGGCAAAAAATCATGGCCGGCCTGCACACCCTGCTCGACAGCCCGACGGAGGGATGACATGCCCCAGGAACTCAAGATCCTGCTCATTGACGATGAAATCGATTTCGTGGAAACAACCGGCAAGAGACTGATCCGCCGAGGCTACGCGGCAAAAACCGCCCTGACCTGCGCTGCGGGACTGGAGATTATTGCCTCGGGCTGGCCCGAGGTGGTGGTGCTGGATGTGATGCTCCCGGACCGCGACGGCATGGACTGCCTGCGGGAGATCAAGGAAAAATGGCCGGCCCTGCCCGTCATCCTGCTGACCGGCCACGCCAGCATGGAGACAGGACTGCACGGCCTGGAATCCGGAGCCAGCGACTACTGCCTCAAGCCCATCGACCTGGAAACCCTGGTGGAAAAGATCGCCATCGCCCACCGGGAGAGCCGATCACCTGGGGCCTGAAACAAAAAAGCCACCCCGCACAAGGCAGGATGGCTTTTTTATCAAAACTGTAACTGTTCAGCAGCGCCGCTTCGCTGCTGCTGGACAGTTAATGACCGCCGACGGCAAGCAGGCCGCTGGCCGCCAGGGTCAGAATCAGCACCTCGGCCACGGCCATGATCGCCATGGCCTTGTCGCCCCGGCGGAACAGCCCCGGAGTAATGACCATGTAGCAAAGAATGGTGATCCCGGAAAGGATGGTCACCGGCACGAAGTTCAGAAAATCGCCATAACCGACGAGCTTCAACCAGGACCAGCCGGTGGGCAGGTTTTCCCCATGAATAAAGTTGGTGTTGATGGCCACCAGATAGTCGTGCACCGGCATACTCCAGTAGATGGAGATTTCGCTCAGCGGCACGATCGACGGCATGATGCCCAGCACATACAGGGCAAAGGTGATGACCATGAGAGCCAGGCCTGCGTACATGCCTTTTTCAAGAATAGCTGCGTACTGCACCTGTTCCTCGGTTGCTTGGGTATTATGATTTGCCATGATACAATCCTCCGTAAAATAAACTAATTATAGCTGAGTTGAGCGGTTTGCCTGCTCAAACGAAACTTATGCCCTCTGGGTGTAGATCGTTCCTTTAAGACCGTTACCGTTCGGGCGCGCTTAGAACAGGTTGTAGCCCATGGTGCTCAAGCCCTTTTGC
Organism: Pseudomonadota bacterium; assembly: GCA_043804705.1. Classification (GTDB taxonomy): domain Bacteria; phylum Desulfobacterota; class Desulfobulbia; order Desulfobulbales; family Desulfurivibrionaceae; genus Thiovibrio. The sequence continues at coordinate 8,321 of JAZDIS010000180.1, forward strand.
ACCGCTTTCAGGCCAGCAAAAAGGAGAATGACGATAACCATCCAGCGGATAAAGGTCGGCTTGGCAACCTTGAGCAAGCGGACCCCGACGAAGGAACCCAGCATGATGCCGATGAGCGAAGGCACAACCATCATGGGGATCACGCAGCCCTTGTTCAGGTAAATCCAGGCGGCGGAGGTGTCGGTGATGGAGAGCAGGAACTTGGAGGTGGCCACGCTGATCTTGAGCGGCGCGCCCATCATCAGGTTCAAGACCGGCACGTTGGCCCAACCGGCGCCGAGACCGAACATACCGGCCATGAAGCCGATGATGATAAAGGTCAACAGGCCGGGAATGGTGCGATGGATCTTCCAGTTGATCTCTTCCTTGGTGGTCGGCTCGTAAAATACCCCGGTGATGCGCAGGGCGGTGGACAGCGCGTCCGCCTGGGGAACATGGGGCACCGTTGACTTCTTGGCGGAAAGCATGATGGCCACGATGCCGAGGATGGTGCCGCCCAGGGCAAGCTGAACAATATGAGTGGGCAGGGCCAGGCCGACCATGGCGCCGACAATGGCCATGGTGGAGGCGATGAGCGCCACCGGCATGGCCAGGCGCAGGCTGGCGAGGTTGGCCTTCAGCAGGCCTGGACCTGCGGCCAGGGCGCCGCACAGGGCAACAAGCAGGCCGGCGCCGCGCACAAAATCAAGGTGAAACGGGAAAAACCCGCCGATGATGGGCACAAACAGCACCCCGCCGCCAACGCCGCCAAGCACCGCGATGATGCCCATGACAAAGGTGACGAACAGCAGAATAACCGGCCATTTCCACCAGCCCGGATCACCGGCGGCCGGAATCTGATCCATGGTAACCACTTCGCTTGCCAGAGCCCAGGCCGGGCTCAACATGATGGCGCACATGAGGGAAACGAACAGCATCCCCGCTTTTTCCTTGATGTTTCCTTGCATTCTTGCTTCCTCCCTGTTTTCCCTAAAGACAAAATATAAAGAATATATGTGCCGTTATGCAAAAATAACTGAAACATTGGCGTTTCGAGATCGGCATAAGGCGCCGTAACGAAATCTGGTAAAATGTAAGAGTTATTTCTTAACGGCCCCTAAAAAATGAACCAGCACTGTGAACGCTTGCATGCAACCGGCGGGGAACAATCTTCGCTGGAGCCAGCAGACAGGTGTCTTGATCCTGCTCCCTGTCGATGGCTATTTCTAAAAATTTTCGGTATGCTTACTGCTCGCAAAATGTGCTGTCAAGAAAAAACTGTTCCTCTTTGAAACATGGCTATTGCAATATGCATCATTCATGAAAAATGATGCGCGAACACTTTTTCCCGCTGCATAGTGCAACATTTTCCCCGGACCAAATGATGCAATTTTCAATAGCAGAAGTTATGCAAATACTCGGCGCAGAGGTCGCGGATTATGCCGTGCCCATTGTCGATCTCATCGCCGTGCAGACCAACGACCCGTATAAGATTCTGGTGGCCACCATCCTCTCGGCCCGGACCAAGGACGAAACCACGGCCAAGGCCGCAGCCAGGCTGTTCAAGGAAGCGCCGGACCTGGCCTGCCTGGCCAAGCTCAGCGAAGAGCGTCTGGCCGAGCTGATCTTCCCTGTGGGATTTTACAAGAACAAAGCCGGGTTTCTCGCCCGGCTGCCCGGCGTGCTGGCCAGCGAGTTTGGCAGCCGGATTCCCGACGAGGTCGAACCCCTCACCCGGCTGCCCGGCGTGGGGAGGAAAACCGCCAATCTGGTGGTGGCGGTGGCCTTCAAGAAACCGGCAATCTGCGTGGACACCCATGTGCACCGGATCATGAACATCTGGGGCTACGTGACCACCAAAACCCCGCTGGAAACCGAAATGGCGCTGCGGGCAAAGCTGCCGCCCCAGTACTGGCTGACCATCAACTCCACCCTGGTGGCCTTTGGCCAGGGCACCTGCAAGCCGGTGGCCCCCCACTGCGACCGCTGCGTCATCGCCCGGTATTGCCCGCGGATCGGGGTGAGGCCGAGAAAGGTGGCGGGGAAAATCAAAAAAACAAAGAAGGATTGTATGCGGAAATTCGTCTCCTGGAATGTCAACGGCCTGCGGGCTGTGGAGAAAAAAGGCTTTATCGAGATCGTTGCCGCATTGAACGCCGATCTGGTGGCGCTCCAGGAGATCAAGGCCCAGCCGGAACAACTGTCGGAGGCGATCCAGAACATCCCCGGCTATACGGCCTACTGGTTTTCCGCCCAGAAAAAGGGCTACGCCGGAGTGGCGACCTACAGCAGGGAACAGCCCCTTTCGGTCATCTACGGCATCGACCACAAGGACCACGATTATGAGGGGAGGGTGCTGACCCTGGAGTTTGGCGACTTCTTCTTCGTCAACGCCTATTTCCCCAACTCCCAGCCCGGGCTGGTGCGCATGGATTACAAGCTCCGGTTCAACCGCGACCTGCTCACCTTTGCCCAGACCCTGGCCAAGCAAAAGTCGGTGGTGATCTGCGGGGATTTCAACGTGGCCCACAAGGAGATCGACCTGACCAACCCCAAACAGAACGAGAAGAATCCGGGCTTTGCCCCGGAGGAACGGGCCTGGATGGACCAATTTCTCGCCGCCGGGTTTGTGGACACCTTCCGGATGTTCAACCCGGAGCCGGGCCAGTATACCTGGTGGAGCTACCGCTTCAACGCCCGGGAGAGGAACATCGGCTGGCGGATCGATTACTTCTGCGTGGATGCAAAGAGCGCGAAGAGGGTGAAGGGGGCGGGGATTCTGCCGGAGGTGCAGGGGTCGGACCATTGCCCGGTGAGCCTGGATTTTGCGTGAGTGAGTTTTGTAAGTCGTAAAACTGGTAACTCGTCTGCCGCCGCCTGGTTGGAACCTCAATTTGTTTACCATTCCAGTCTTGACCCATGTAAACAAATTGTTTATAGTTGATCCATGATTGCATCGTTTGCAAATAAGGAGACTGAAAAGCTCTTTGCCACGGGAAAGTCTAAAAAGCTCCCTCCTGAAATCATTGCTCGCGCGATCATGCGTTTGACCCAATTGGACAGCGCACGGGAGGTCACGGACTTGCTGATGCCACCATCAAACCGGCTTGAATCACTATCCGGTAACAGGGCGGGGCAATGGAGTATCAGAATCAACGACCAGTGGCGGATATGTTTTTCATTCGCCACCGGCGAAGCAACAGCAGTCGAAATAACCGGCTACCATTAAGGAGAAACTCATGGCAATTACAAATGGCCTTCCTCCCATTCATCCCGGCGTCTTCCTGAAAGAAATACTTGCTGAACTCGACATTTCGCAGAATGCCTTTGCCCAAGCGATCGGCGTCTCGCCCATGCGGGTTTCGCATGTCATCAAAGGAACACGTCCTGTCACCGCAGAATTGGCGTTGCTGTTCGGCAAGGCAATTGGCCAGACTCCTACCTACTGGATGAACCTGCAAACCAGCTATGACCTGAAGACGGCGGAAAAAGAACTGGCCCCGAAGGTTCGACAAGTACACCCGATTTCGCAGGCGGCATAGGACTCACCACGATTTCAACGCCAGGGAGAGGAACATCGGCTGGCGGATCGACTATTTCTGCGTGGATGAAAAGAGCGCGGGAAGGGTGAAGGCGGCGGGGATTCTGCCGGAGGTGACAGGTTCGGATCATTGCCCGGTGCGCCTGGATTTTGCGTGAAGAACAAGGCCGGCGGCGGGAAGCGCGGCTCTAAACGGCAGTAACCGTAGTATCTATCTTGACATGCAGGACTTTTTTAATGGTGACGAAAATAGCCGACAGATTCTCCATCGTAGGATTTCCGGAGGAGGAAAGCATACGGTGCAGCCATTTGCTCGGCTTGTGGATTTCTGCAGCCAGGCGTTCAAAGCCGACGGTTGCGTTTATCAGATCACGCAAAATCAGTTTGGCGGTTGCTGAGTCGCCATCCAGCATTAACTCGACTGCTTCATGAAGCAGTGCCTTGGCGAAATCAGGGTCACCTTCGACCCGTTTTTTTACCGTTTCCTTGAAATCTCTTGTGAGAGCCATTGTCGCGTCCTGTCAGTTCCTTAAATCTATTTCTGCCTGGCTTTACGTTTTTTGTAGTCTTCCCAAATGGCTTCTGCCCGGTTGATATCCTTTTGCTGCCCCTTCTTTGTCCCTCCACCGAGAAGGATAATCAGCCTCTCACCGTCCCGGCCGATATAGACCCGATAACCCGGCCCCCAATCCAGCCGGTATTCTCCAATCCCCCGGAACCATTTTACGTTGGAAAGATTGCCCTGTTCCATTTTGAGTTTCACGACCGCAATTTTCGCCGCGGCAACGGTGTCCAGTCCCATAAACCACTCTTCGTAGGGGCTTGTTCCGTCTTCGCGGATGTATTCGACGACCTTATAGATCATGATAATAATGGTATCCTATGTGTTACTATTGCTCAATGATTATTTTCCCGCCTTTCAATTTTGCAGGCTATCAGACGATTCTGCCGGAGGGGCGGGGTTGGACCATTGCCCGGCGAGTTTGGATTTTGCGTGAAGGGCGAGGCAGCCTGACCGGTTTTTGATTGCTTCTTCTCCTTGATTCAGCATAGAATCTTGGGAGACGGCAGGGATGCCGGACCATTTTTGCGTATATTTTTGGCTATCATGATTTTCGGGATGACAGGCAACTCCGCAGAATAACTTGTTAGCCACACAAAGGACAGAAAATGACTGACGAGGAAAAAACCCTACTACAAGAACTTTATAGAGAAGTGAGGTGGTATCGTGGAAAAGAATACCAAACCTTTCTCTTTTCGTTTCCTGTTATTGGTGTTGGTTTCAACACAGAATTTAATTCCAAAATTCTGTGTGTTACTCTTGTGTTATTTGCATCTCTCATGCTCTTTTATATTTGGGCAAACCAATCAAGAATGGCAAAAATTAAAAATTCTATAGCAATATTACAAACAAGTATTGGAATAAAATTAATCGCAAACACAATTTCACTTGATATAGATGGATGGGCCTATAAACCATGGTACAAAAATTTGGGGACTGTTACCTATACAATCATCCTGGCAATGGAAAGCCTAGCTCTTATTATGCATACATATAAAGTGTTATAGGCGTCGGAAAAACACCGCGCCTGAAAACAATCGTTAAGGTTAGAAAAAATCAGACTTGTAACCATGAGCAGCATCCCAAGGAGGTCATCATGAAGGTGCTCATCGTCTATTACTCAATGTACGGCCACATCTACAAAATGGCGCAGGCAATCGCGGAAGGGGTTCGCCTGGTTGAGGGGGCCGAAGCGGTGCTGCGGCGGGTGCCGGAGACGCTTCCCGAGGCGGTGTTGGAAAAGATGGGCGCGACTGCGGCACAGAAGCAGCAGGCGCAGGTGCCCGTCTGCACGGTGGAGGAACTGGGCGCAGCCGATGCGATCATCTTCGGCACCCCCACCCGTTTTGGCAACATGTGCGGGCAGATGCGCCAGTTCCTTGATGCCACCGGAGGTCTGTGGGTAAAGGGCGCTCTGGTCGGCAAACCGGGCAGCGTCTTCACCAGTTCCAATACCCAGCACGGCGGCCAGGAATCCACAATCCTGAGCTTCCACACCACCCTGCTCCATCAGGGCATGATCATCGTCGGCCTGCCCTACACCTTTGTAGGGCAGATGACCATGGACGGAATCAGCGGCTGTTCCCCCTACGGCGCCTCCACCATCGCCGGGGGTGACGGCCGCCGGGTTCCCAGCGAGAACGAGCTTGCAGGGGCGCGATTCCAGGGCGAACATGTTGCCAAAATCGCCAAAAAGCTGGCGGCTTGAGCCCACACAAGCTAAAGTCTGCTTAATCTAAGCCATCTGTTTTCACATGCAGTTACAACCCCATTGTCACGCCGCCGAGCACCGGAGAGGCTGCCGAAAAAGGGCTTTGCACTGTTTGAGGCGCAGCCGAGTTTGCAAAGCCCCGGCAGCATCGAGGAGCACAGGGCATCCCGCCTGCGGCGGGACAAGCGGCGGGGTGCCCTTTCTTTTTGGTTCTTTTTCTTTGGGCACGCAAAGAAAAAGAACAGAAGGATAAAACTTATCCGGATGCTGAAATTATTTGGCACTCACAATCTTAAAGAGAACCCAGCCATCCCAATGCCCGACGACATCTGGCAAACCATGATCCAAACCGGCGAGCTTGGCCGGCACCCGGTCCACTTCTTCACCACCACCGGCTCGACCAACGATCTCGCCCTGGTCCTGAGCAACATCGGAGCCCCGGACGCCACCTTGGTCGTGGCCGACAGCCAAAGCGCAGGGAAGGGCCGTCTTGCAGGCCGGACCTGGCATTCGCCGCCCGGCACCGGGCTCTATTTTTCCCTGATCCTCCGCCCGCACCTTGCCCCGCCGGATTTCCCCAAGCTCACCCTGGCCGCGGGCCTTGCCCTGTGCAAGGCGCTGGAAAGCCACACCCAGTGCAAACCTGGGCTGAAATGGCCCAACGATCTTTTTCTGCACGGCAAAAAATGCGGCGGCATCCTTACGGAAACCCAGGCCATGACAGGAGCCGGGCAGACCGCAGTGGTGATCGGCATCGGCCTCAATGTAAATACCCCTTCGGAATCATTTTCCGGGGAGCTGCTCGGCAAGGCCACCTCGCTGCTGGCGGCAACCGGCCACCCCCATGACCGGGGCCTTCTGCTCACAGCCATTCTTGCCGAACTGGAGCTCGCGGTGGCCCGGCTGGAGCAGGGGGATTTCCCCGCCATCCTGACCGAGTGGCGGCAACGGGATATCCACGCCGGCCAGCAGGTCTCCTGGGTGAACAGCCAAGGGGAAATCATCACCGGCATCTCCCTTGGCCCGGATGCAGAGGGGTTCCTCCATCTCCGGGATAGCCGGGGAGAGGTCCACTCCGTTATCTCCGGGGACATCTCCCTGGCCAAAAAATAAAACCGAAGGGAGCCTTTTCCGCCATGATTCCCCGCCCGATCCAGCACCTGCTGCTGGCCACGCTCCATGACGCCTTTGCCGAGTGGGCCGCCACCTTCGCCTTTGCCTGCCGCCAGGGGTGCGCCACCTGCTGCACCCGTAGCGTCACCATGACCTGTCTGGAAGGGGATGGGATCATGGCCTTTCTGGCCGAGGAGAATCGCCTGGCCGAGCTGAATGGCCCTGCCTTTCCACCGACCGCGAGCCGAATGGGCCGGACGGTCCAGTGCACCACCAACACCTTCGTCGCCGCCCATCTCCGAGGCGAATCCGTGGAAGAGGCGGAAAGTTGGGATCTGCGCCCCTGCCCGTTTCTCAAGGAAGAGAGCTGCACCATCTACCCGGTGCGCCCCTTTGGCTGCCGGCTCTTTGCCTCCCTGGACCCCTGCGCCGCAAGCGGCGTGGCAGAGATGCCGCCGGGGTATCTCGCCGGTGCGACCGCGCTGCTGCAATGCATTGAGCATCTGGATAACGGCGGCCGCTGGGGCACCATGGTGGAACTGCTGACAGGGCTGAACACCGGGCAGATTGAAAGCCATGGGGAACCGACCGCGCCCCTCCCCGGCTTCCTCATCGCCCCGGACGAACGTACCCTTGTCGAGCCGCTGCTTGACGGCCTGCTCGCCCGGAAGGTGAGCGGCAAAAACTTTGCAGATTGGCTGCAGGGATCACGACCATAACCGATCCCATGGTCACGCAACCACGCAGCGAGGAATGCGCGCCCGTGCCGGGCGCACAAAAAAAAGAGGGGAAGGGCTTGCGCCCTTCCCCTCTGCCGATATCTTCCGTACTGCTTTTTCTACGAAAAAACGCTTAGAAATTCGCCTCCAAGGTCAGGTACACCTGATCCATTGACTCGATGGGGGCATAGAACTGGGCAGTGAGCGGATCGTTTTTGATATCTTCGACCCGGTTCGGAGTGCCGAGCCACATGCCGCTGTAGGTGTAGTCGTAGTCATAATGCTGGTAACCCAAGCGGATAAAGGCCTTGCCGTACTTGGAAATGGCTTCGCCGGCGGGAAGGTCGTAGATGCCGTAGATTTCATAGACATTACCGCGGGTCGCCATCTTGCTGGAATACATATCATCATGGCCGGGAGCAAAGGCCAGCCAGTTCTCGGAGCCATGGTTGAATTCAGCGCCGAGCTTGAGGCCGCGGTCATCGATGTCGTAGCGTATGCCGACAGCCACGCTGTAGCCGTCCTTGTCATCCAAGGGAGCCCAGAAGTCGCCCAGCAGAGAGGTGCCCATCTCGTCCATGGCCTTGGCGTCGGTATGACTCCAGCCGCCGGTTATAAAGTAGTTCAGGTTTTGAACCTTATCCATGTACACCGCAGCGGTCTGCCAGATATTACCCATGTTCATCCGGTCGAGGTACTGGTTGCCCGTGGAACCAGGGGTCCATGCCTCTTGCGCCATTTCAAGCGGGTTGGGGAAGTAGGTGTCACCCGGCACGTTGAAGATGTTGAAGGCGCCAAAGGACTGGATGTTGAAGAAACGGTTGCCCTTGCTGTATACATCCCAGCTCAACCCGGCAAAGTCCACATCGCTGATCCCGGTATCCTCGACCTGGGGGCCATTCTCGAAGCCGCGGCCATAGCAGAAGCGGATCCGGCCGGGGGCATCGGTCAGGGTTCCCAGATTGTTATAGGCGTAGCCCAGGGAAAGTCCGTCAAACGGGTAATCCATATAGGAAACCGGGGTGGCCATCCGCTCATCGCTGTTCATGCGGAGATGGGCAGGAGGCCCATCGGTCGTGGGGCGACGGCCGACGGAGAACCATACCGGCGAGCCGCCGATGTTGTTCCAGTTCATGAAGGCCCGGTCGAGGATCAGCTTGTTGTCGCCGGGCTGGCGGCCTGCCGTGCCGTCAAAGGAACGGGAGTTCAGGAAGTAGGGGCTGTCGGTATTATGATTGCCGTCCAGATCCAATTCCGGGGTGGCGGAGTCCTGCATGCCCCAGACCTTGTAGCCCACGATCCGGGCCTTGACCTCGACATCCTCGGTGGCCTTGACCCGCATGTTCATGCGCATCCGGGTGGAGTACAGGGTGTCGTTGTCATAGGTGGCCGCAGCGGTAGGACCGTATCCCATGTTATCGAAAACAGCCTTTCTGGCCGCAGGAGAAAGATTTCTCATGAAACCGGCAAGTGTTTCCGGGGTTGCCATGGCGCCGGTTACCGCGGTGGTGGGCATGGCGGCCATGGAGGTGAGCATTGCCCCGACTTCCGGATTGGTGAACATGTAGTACAGCGCATCTTGTTGGCGCTGATCTGTTATGCCCATACCCGCGATATTGGTCCGCCAGGTTGTGATGCTTCCCATGATCGGCTGCAAACCCGTCAACATTGCGCCGATATTGGGGAACATCCCGCCGATTGCAGCCAGAGCCGGCTGGGCGGAGGTAAAGGTTTGTATGCCGGTCGCAACATCCGTGGCCTTATAATAGGATTCGGTGTCTGCGGTATGAAAATCCATCCTGTTCCGGATATCGCCGGACCACTGAAAACGGGAGGCCAGATTCCACTTATCCGCCTGCTCCTCAAGAGCCGAGATTCTGTCGCTCTGATCGGGTGCCGCGGCAGCCACCGGACCAGGCTTCATATTTGCCATCTGGGCCTTCATCTGCTCGAGCTGCTTGCTCAGAGCATCGATCTGGGCCTGCATGTCCGAGGTGGTGGCGGCAGAGCCGCCCGCACCTGCGGAAGCCAAAGCCGGAACAGCCAAAAGGGCTGCCAGGGCCAATGTAGAAATCTTCTTAACCATCCCACTTTCTCCTTTGTGTTCGTTTTTGTCATTGCTGCCCGGCTCAAACCTCCCCCCGGGCAACCGCACAATTACACAGAGTCGGGCGAAGCCGCTCCGTAGCGCATTTCAACACAATTCATGATATGGGCCAGGCCCGGTTCGGCGATATGGTAAAAAACCTGGCGCCCCTGACGCTCGCTGGTCAGGAAGCCGCGGTCCTTGAGCAGGCGCAGGTGTTCCGAGGCCATATTGCTGGGAATCTCACAGGCATCGGCAAGCTCGCCAACCGAACAGGCCCCCAGAAGCAATATTTGAATCATCCTAAGCCGATGGGGATGGGACAAGGTTTTCAGGCAATCGGCGGCCTGCTCCAGCATATCCATGGCAAGCAAATCAACAGCAGCGTTTTCTGTCATCATAAAATAGTATGTCTTCTAAACGTAATAATCGATACATCGGAATATTCCGACACATCTCTCCTTACACTTCCGCACTTTGGCATGTCAAGGGAAATTCACAACTTTCTGAAGCGCCGCTCATTTTCCCAGGTTCTGTTCCATCGGCCTCGGCCCATGAAAAAAAAGTTGCCGGGGCCAGAGGGTATGGTAATAAGAAAAGTCATCTTGCGTTGCGTGGGTTTCGTAAGGATAGCGGCAATTTCAAGTTAAGGAAAACAGGCTTCATGTATTTTCAGGATATCATTCTCGAACTCAGCAGATTCTGGGCGGAACAGGGGTGCGCACTGCAACAGCCGTATGACATGGAAGTGGGGGCCGGCACATTCCATCCGGCCACCCTGTTGCGGGCCTTGGGCCCGGAGCCATGGAAGGTTGCCTATGTCCAGCCCTCGCGGCGGCCGACCGACGGCCGTTATGGCGAGAATCCCAACCGGCTCCAGCATTACTACCAGTTTCAGGTGATGATCAAGCCCTCTCCCCCCAATATCCAAGATCTCTATATCGAGAGCCTCACCCGATTCGGTCTCGACCCGCTGGAGCACGATATCCGCTTTGTCGAGGATGACTGGGAATCGCCGACCCTGGGCGCCTCGGGCCTGGGTTGGGAGGTGTGGCTGGACGGCATGGAGACTACCCAGTTCACTTACTTCCAGCAGGCGGGCAGCCTGGAGCTCTCTCCGATCACGGTGGAGGTGACCTACGGCCTGGAACGCATCGCCATGTATCTGCAAGGGGTGGACAGCGTCTACGACATCGCCTGGAACTCCGAGGTTTCCTACGGCAATATCTTTCATCAGGCCGAGGTGGAATTTTCCACCTTTAATTTCGAGCAGGCAAATGTGCCGGTCCTGCTCTCATTTTTCGACACCTTTGAGTCCGAGGCCCACCGGCTGCTGGATCTGGAGCTGATCCTGCCCGCCTACGACTACTGCCTCAAGTGTTCGCACACCTTCAACCTGCTGGACGCAAGAAAGGCCATCAGCGTGGCGGAGCGAACCCGGTATATCGGCAGGATCAGGAATATCGCCAGAAAGGTTGCAGAAAAATTCGTGGCCCAGCGGGAAAAAATGGGCTATCCGTTGCTGAAAACAAAAGGATAAAAGCCTGTAACACAAAGGCGCAAAGACTGTGGTTCGACAAGTTTACCACGAACGGAAATGGTCAATGATTACAAGACGACTACCGTTCTCCCTGAGCCTGTCGAAGGGTGCTCCTTCAGCTCTTTTTCATTAACCCCGTTATCTTTTGGCGGAAGTGCATGGGAATCGAACCCACCCACCAGGCTGTTAACCCGGTGCACCGGATTTGAAGTC
>JAZDIS010000181.1:0-3680 GCA_043804705.1 Pseudomonadota bacterium
CGGCCCCTGAAATCGGCATCCGGATCATCTCTCCCGCGGCATCATCCTCCTACTGGACAAATCCATCAAGCCGGGCTACGTGATCACCCTGGGGGAAACCTACGGCTGGGTCAATAATGTGAAAAGCGATGTGCTCTTGAAGATCTGGGAAACCTTCCAGAAAGAGGGCATGAGCTGGGTAAACGAAAGATTCTGTCCCTGCCGGCAATGCCCTGCCCGGCTAAGGGGCCGAGACACCATCACGGGAGAGTCCCATGCACAAGACCCTCAAGAACGCGCTGGTGGGAGCAATCGAGGCCGGCGGCACCAAATTCGTCTGCGCGGTGGGCACTTGCCCGCAGGATCTGGACCGGATCGAGTTCCCGTCCGGAGATACCCCGGAGCACGTCCTTTCCCAGGTCACGGACTGGTTTGGCGAACGGCAACGCCGGCGCGGGAAGCTCCAGGCCATCGGCATCGGCTCCTTCGGCCCAATCGATCTCCACCGGGATTCTCCGACCTACGGACACATCACCTCGACCCCCAAATCCGGCTGGCGGAACACCGACATTCTCGGCGCGGTGCGCAGGGTGTTCCCGGATATTCCCCTGGCCTTCGACACGGATGTGAACGGCGCCGCCCTCGGTGAATTTTACTGGGGCAACGGCGCCGGCCTGCACGATTTCATCTATATCACGATCGGCACGGGCATCGGTGGAGGCGTGATGGTGGGAGGACAGCTCCTGCACGGACTTGTCCATTCGGAGATGGGGCACCTGCGGCTCCCCCGCATACCGGGTGACACCTTTGCAGGGGTGTGCCCGTTTCATGGCGATTGCTGGGAAGGGCTGTGCTCCGGCCCGGCGCTTTTGGCACGGGCAAAAATGGCGGCGGAAGCGATTCCGCCGGAGCATGAAGCCTGGGACAGGGAGACGCAGTACGTTGCCTACGCCGTTGCCAACCTGGTGTGCGTGTTATCCCCCCAACGGGTGATCATCGGCGGGAGCGTCAGAAAGGGTGGGCAGCTTGGCCAGGATGGGTTTTTCCGGATGGTCCGCGCGCGGATGCGCATCGCCCTGAACGATTACCTCGTTTCCCCGGCGCTGCAAGAGGATATCGACCGTTTCATCGTGCCGCCGCTTCTTGGGGATGACGCCGGCATCTGCGGAGCCATCGCCCTGGCCCGGCGAGAAATCGCCTAGCCTCTGCCGTACGCGGATTGCAGCAAGACAACGGCGTCAGGCAACCCCGAAGCAAGCGGCTCCTGGGGGAAGATTTTCATTCAGGCATTTTCGCCAAACCAAAAGATGAGGCGCACAGATGGACGATGCTTTCGTTTTTCTCATTGCCGGGATAATCATCATGGCGGGATTCTTCGGCAATGTTTTTTTCGAGAAAACCAAAATATCGGATGTCCTCCTGCTTCTCTGCATCGGCATTTTTCTCGGCCCCGTGCTCGGCCTTATAGAACCGCATATCCTTGAACCGTTCGCCGAATATTTCGGCACCCTCGCCCTCATCATCATCCTCTTCGAGGGAGGGATGGACATGGATATTGACAGGCTGATCAAGGAGTTCGGCACAGCCTCGCTCCTGGTCATCTTGTCTTTTGGCCTTTCGACCGTTTCCCTTGCCTGCTTTCTCCATTTGTCCGGGGGTGGGATCTGTTTCTGAGCCTTCTCCTTGGCGCCATCCTCGGTTGCACCAGTGCCCCGGTGGTCATTCCCATCATCAACAAGATGGGGCTCAAGGAGGAAACAAAAACCATTCTTTCCATCGAATCGGCGCTCAGCGATGTTCTTGCCATCATCTGCACCATATCCCTGATAGAAATCATAACCCTCGGCGACATCGGGATCAAAACTCCGTTTCGGACCATTTTCAGCTCATTTTCCATCGCCATTGTTTTAGGCATTGTCGCAGGATTGTTCTGGCTGAAGGTCCTCAATCACTTCAGTGCACGAAAATATTCATACATGTTTACCTTGGCGGCGGTACTCACAACCTTCGGCGCAGTCAGCTTCCTGGGGGGAAGCGGCGCCATGGCGATACTCGTTTTCGGGATAATCCTCGGCAACAGCCATGATTTCAGCAAATTCCTGAAAATCAAGAACACTTCCCTTGTGGACAGCACCATCAAATTCTTCCATGGGGAAATGACCTTTTTCATCAGGACCTTCTTTTTTGTCTACATCGGCATGATGGTTTCCTTTTCCTGGATCGACCTGGACTTCGTGCTTTGCAGTCTCGCCCTGCTTCTTATCATAGTTGTCGTAAGGTGTATGAGCGTCGGGGCTACGGTTACGCTGTTCCCGGATAAAAAGAACGACCGGGGCATAATGATGTCCATGCTCCCCCGCGGGCTTGCTTCCGCGGTTCTGGCAACTTTGCCGGCATCAGCCGACATCAGGGGAAGTGAATACTTCACGGACCTGACCTTCGCCATCATGATCTTTACCAACCTCATCATGACGGTTGGAGTCTTTGTTGCCGGCAAAAAGGTGCAAACAAAGGGTGGGCACTGAACCCCAACGACTGTGATCCCTGCCTGATTTTCCTAAAAAATGCTTTCCAGGAAATTCCACACACATCACCCCGGGGTTCTTTCAAGACGGTCATCCAGTTCACCGATATAGGCGCTGAGCGTGTTTCCAGATTGTTCTATCGCGGAACGCAGATCCCGGTCGAGCTGATCGAGCCTTGCCAGCACAGCCGCCCTCGCCTCTGCGTCCGCATCGGCCTGTTTTTTCAACGCCTCCTCCAGAAACCCGCGCAGTTCGGTGAACCGCGAAGCCTCGGTCTGGTCGGCAAGCTCGTGACAGGCCTGCAATTCCCGTGCGTTCCGGCGAGTGTCGAACAGCAGCGAAGTCTGCAAATACACCACAAACACCAAGAACAGCACGACGAGAAAGACCGTCATCCCAAGCATGACCAGACCGAACGGCGCCTGAATGTTCGCAACCCCCAAGGAAAGCGTGGCCGGCGCCATGAAGGCGCTCCAGTTGAGCGCGGCAAAAGAAGCAATTGCAACCAGGACAATCAGCAAAAACAGTGTACGCACCTTCATTGTGACCACTCTCCTTTTTTTACGTTGTTGCCCCGCCTCGATCTCCCCGGGTATCCCCGGATTCAGAGGATGATATTTTTCCGCTGTTTTCCGCTCTCTTTTTCCGCTCAAGCAGCTGCACAGAAAACGGCTTGCTCGCCTCCCCGAAGTAGAGGGTCTGATGCGGAAAAGGGATCTCGATGCCTCCGGCGTCAAAAGCCTGCTTGACCCGGCGCAGGAACTCGCGGCCCACCGCCCATTGCTGGATGGGCACCGTTTTGATCCTGCCCTTGATAACCACGGCCGAATTATCCAGTTTATCAACCCCGAAGATCTCCGGCTCTTCCAAGATCATCGGGCCGAAAACCGCATCCTCTTTCAGTTTGCGCCCGACCTCCGCCAGGATCGAAACCACCTCATCGGTGTTTTCCTTGTAGGCCACCCCGATATCGAAGACATAGGCCGACCATTCCTTGGTGAGATTGCTGAGGGTAGTGACCGCGCCATTGGGAAAGATGTGAACCACCCCGCCGAGATCCCGCAGGATGATGGTGCGGAAATTGATCTCTTCGACCAGCCCGCCGGTGCCGTTGATGATCGCCACATCCCCGACCCGGATCTGGTTTTCCAGGATAATGAAAAAACCGGAAATAAC
>JAZDIS010000182.1:0-9103 GCA_043804705.1 Pseudomonadota bacterium
CGGATTTGCCCCCGGCGACAAGGGCCAGACGAATCTTACACCCAGCGGGCATAAGTTTCCTTTGAGCAGACAAGCTGCTCAACTCAGCTTTATTTTCCATAGCTTTTTTCCGAATAGTTGCGTACTGATTGAGGAGCCGTAACGAAGCGGCCTGTACCTTCTTGGCCCTTTCGTTACGGCTCTTTCTGCCGTTTTGGCCATCACGGTGACGACATTGTTTTATCACAACGGCTTATAAGAAATCATGCTGCCGGCACGGCGCAATAATGAAGTGCCTGCCGGACACGTATCCTTATAATAAGTTCCCTGCTTCTTTTGTAGGGATTTCTACAGCCCAACGGAAAAACTCCTGTCAAGCGGAAGATACCAAATGAACCAGCACACCATCCAGCGGCTGCGAGAAATTGCCGGCCAGGACCAGGTGACCACGGTCCCGGAAGAGCTGGCCTGTTACTCCTATGACGGCACCGGCCGGGAATATCCTCCCGCAGCCGTTGTCTTTCCCGGCTCCACCGAGGAAATCCGCCGCATCATGCACTTGGCCTCGGCCACTCCGTTTCCCGTGGTGCCCAGGGGAGCCGGCACCGGCATGACCGGCGGGGCCTTGCCGGTGGCGGGCGGCCTGGTCATGGTCATGGGCCGTCTGAACCGCATCCTGGAAATCGACCTGGACAATCAGATCGCCGTGGTCGAACCAGGCGTCATCACCGGAGATCTGCGCAAAGAGGCAGGCCGGCACGGCCTCTATTATCCCCCGGACCCGGCCAGCCTGAAGTTCTGCACCATGGGCGGCAATGTCGCAGAATGCGCCGGCGGGCCAAGCGCGGTGAAGTATGGGGTAACCCGCGATTATGTCCTTGGCCTGGAAGCGGTGCTGCCCGATGGCCGCCTCATCCATACCGGGGTCAGGACCGCCAAGGGGGTGGTGGGCTACGATCTTACCCGTCTGCTGGTGGGCTCCGAAGGAACCCTGGCCATCATCACGCAAATCACGGTAAAACTCCTCCCCTCCCCGGAGGCCCGCAGCACGCTGCTGGTCCTCTGCCGCACCATGGTCGAGGCAACCAGCCTGGTGACAACCATTCTCGCCCACCATACCCCGTGCACCCTGGAATACATGGACCGAACCGCCCTGGCCATTGTCCGGGACAAACTGCCTTGCCCCTTTCCTGAAGAGGCCGGAGCTCTTCTCCTGATCGAGCTTGACGGCCGGAAGGATTCCGTCCCCCTTGCCACCCGCCGGCTGGCGAATTTTTTGCAGACGCAACCTGGGATCATCCAGAGCCGCACCGCCGAAAGCCAGGCCGAGGCCCAGCAGCTCTGGGCAGCACGGCGCGCCATCTCCCCTGCGGCCTTCAGTCTCAAGCCCCACAAAATGAGCGAAGACGTGGTGGTTCCCCGCAGCCGCCTGCCGCAGCTGGTCTCCTGCACCGAGGCCTTGAGCCGGGATCTCGGGGTCGTCATCTTCACCTTCGGCCACGCCGGAGACGGCAATATCCACGTCAATATCATGCTCGACAGGAATATTCCGCAGGAGGTGCGCCAGGCCAATGCCGCCAAGCAGCTCCTTTTTGAGGAAGTGCTCCGCCTGGGCGGGACCCTATCCGGCGAACACGGCATCGGCCTGAGCAAGGCCCCGTATCTGGACATGGAGCTTGACCAGCCGACCTTGGCGCTCATGCGACAAATCAAGAACCTCTTTGACCCCCAAGACATTCTCAATCCAGGCAAAATCTTTCCTCCCCAGTCCGTGCCGCAAAAAAATATTTGACAATCAGAGTAATGATCGGCTATATAAACGGTTTCTTTTTAAGCCGTTAAAATAAAACTATGCCGTTCCAGTGGATGGCAGAAACGGCATAAGGAGCCGTACCGAAACGAGCAGCAAGACAGCGATTGTTTTGTAACGGCTCCTAAAAATCTGCGCCACTTCAGCTCCTTGTGAAACAGGCGTTGGCTCAAAATTCTGAAACGTGACGTTGCAACCCGCATACTGGAGAAATCATGATCGAAATAGAGGTAAGAGGGGATATCGAACAGGCGATTCGGCTGCTCAAGAAAAAAATGCAGCTTGATGGGATGAAAAAAGAACTCAAACGCCGCGAGTACTACGAGAAACCCAGCGCCAAACGCCGTCGCAAGCAAGCAGAATCCAAACGGAAAATCCGCAAGCTCATGATGCGCACCGAGCGCGACTAACCTGCCGCTCTTCCTCGAATGAACAACACCCGAGGAAAACCTGCTGATAATTGCCCACGCTCCGACCGGGACCAGCCCCAGCCGCCGTCTCCTTCCTCTTCACCCGGCGGAGCGTCTTTTTTTTCCGAGCCTTTCCTCGATCAGTTCCTCCAATATCTCACGCTGGAACGCCGTCTGGCCGCCAACACCATCCTGGCCTACCGGGCTGACCTGGCCTCCTTTCTTGATTTTCTCCGCCCGAAACGCCTCACCCAGCTAGCCGAAATTGAAGTCAGCCACCTTCGTGCCTATCTGGTCCATTGCCATGCCCAAGGGATCTCCAACCGGAGCAATGCCCGGCGAATCTCCTCGTTGCGCGCTTTTTTCAAGTTTCTCCTGGCGGAAAAATGCATCGGCACCGATCCCTGTTCCGTCCTCGATCTGCCCAAACCGGGCCGCCCGCTCCCCAAGGTACTCACCATCCCAGAGGTGAACCGGCTCCTTGCCCCTCCTGCCACAAACAATTCCCTGGCTCTGCGCAATAACGCCATGTTGCACCTGCTTTACGCCACCGGCATGCGGGTCTCGGAGCTGGTCAATCTGCCCCTTGCCGGGGTCAATCTCATGGGCGGCTATGTCCGGGTTTTCGGCAAAGGCTCCAAGGAACGGCTCATCCCTTTTGGCGAGGCGGCCCGTGAATACCTCAAGCTCTACACCAGGGACGCGCGCCCCCGGATCCTCAAAAAAAGAACGAGCGATTTCCTTTTTGTCACCGGACACGGCAAACCCATGACCCGGCTGCGTTTCTGGCAGATCGTCCAGCAGAATGCGGGGGTGGCCGGAATCACCAAAAAAATCAGCCCCCATGTACTCCGGCACTCCTTTGCCACCCACCTGCTGGAGCACGGCGCGGATCTCCGCTCCGTGCAGATGATGCTGGGCCATGCCGACATCGCCACCACCCAGATTTACACCCATGTGGACAGCAACCGGCTCAAAAGCGCCCACCAGAAATTCCACCCCAGGGGCTGAGCCGTCGCAAACGGCATAAGGAGCCGTAACGAAATGGCCACTGTAACCATAATTTCGTAACGGCTCCTAAATGTCATTGCTCACCGGTAATGATCGTCTATAATCATTCCAGGCACTGTCCTTCCGGTACGACCTCCCCCCCCGGCGAAATCATTCTTCGTGACCTTCACGTTCTTCGGGGTGGATTCTCCTCCCGCATTTTGAACAGAAACACGCTCCGGGCAGCAGAGGTATTGCGAGATATGGAAGTCATCACCACCCATGTAAACGCCGATTTTGACGGACTGGCCTCCATGATCGCCGCGCACAAGCTCTACCCTGAAGCGGTGCTTGCCTTTTCCGGTTCCCAGGAAAAAAACCTGCGGGACTTCCTCGCCCAATCGGTGCAATACCACTACACCTTCCAACGGCTGAAAAACATCCCGCAGGACCAGATCCGGCGCCTTATCGTGGTGGACACCCGCCAGGCCTCCCGCATCGGCGACTTCGCCCAATGCCTGAACAATCCGGACCTGGACATCCATCTCTATGACCACCATCCCGACACCCCCGACGACCTGCACGGCTCGGTGGAACATGTCCGGCCCGTGGGCTCCACCACCACCATCTTTGTCCGGCTCTTCCGGGACAAAGGTTTACAGCTCACCCAGGAGGAGGCCACCCTCATGGCCATGGCCATCTATGAGGACACCGGCAACTTCGCCTTCGACACCACCAGCCCTGAAGACCTGGAGGCCGCAGCCTGGCTGCTTGGCCAAGGCGCTAACCTCAACGCCATCTCCCAGTTCATTGCTCAGGAACTCACCACCCAGGAAGTCTCCCTGCTCCATGCCCTGATCAAATCCGCCACCACCTATACCATCCACGGTCTTGATCTGGTGGTAGCCAAGATAGAACTACCCGAATACGTTGATGAATTTTCCGTCATTGTCCGGCGCTTCATGGTGATGGAGAACCTGAACACCCTGTTTGCCCTGACCCATATGGGGGGGCGCACCCATCTCATTGCCCGCAGCCGGATCCCGGAGGTGAATGCCGGCGCCATTGCCCGTGATTTCGGGGGCGGCGGCCATGCCTCGGCCGCTTCGGCCACCATCAAGGATCTCACCCTGATCGAAGCGGAAGAAAAACTGATCCAATTCCTGCACAAGCATGTCCGTCCCCAGCGCCTCGCCCGGGAGCTCATGTCCTCGCCGGTGATCTCCGGGCCGCCGGCCCTTACCATCAACGAGGCGGACGAACTGCTCAACCGCTACAACATCACGGTACTGCTGATCGTCAACGAACAGCACGAAGCAGTGGGCCTCATCTCCCGTCTGGTGGTGGGCAAATCCATCCATCTGGGTTTAGGCGAATCCCCGGTGAGCGACTACATGACCACCGATTTCGCCACCCTGCCTCCCACCTCCACCCTGGCCGATATCCAGGAACTCATCATCAGCAACCGCCAGCGCTTCATCCCGGTGGTGGAAGAAGGAGTGGTCAAGGGGGTCATTACCCGTACCGACCTTCTCCACCTGCTGGTCAACGATCCGGCCCACATCCCCCGCCGCGTGCTGGCCGATACCGACCAGCCCTCCACCGCCCGCAACCGCAACCTGACCGGCCTGATGGCGGAGGTCTTGACTCGCGAGATTATTGTTCTCCTGCAAACCTTGGGCGAGGTGGCGCAGGAGACCGGCTGCCACGCCTATGCTGTGGGAGGTTTTGTCCGCGACCTGCTGCTGCACATCAAAAATCTCGATCTTGATGTGGTCATTGAGGGCGATGGCCTGGCCTATGCCAAGAAACTGGGGAAAAAAATGGGCGGCAGGGTGCGCACCCATGAAAAGTTCGGCACCGCCGTGGTGAAGCTGTCCGATGGCCTCAAGATCGATATCGCCACCGCCCGCCTGGAATACTACGAATATCCGGCCGCCATGCCCACGGTGGAACTGAGCTCCATCAAGCTTGACCTCTACCGCCGCGATTTCACCATCAACGCCATGGCCATCCACCTCAACCCGGACACCTTCGGCACCCTGGTTGATTTCTTCAACTGCCAGAACGACCTGAAAGACCGGCAGATCAGAATCCTGCACAACCTAAGCTTTGTGGAAGACCCGACCCGGATCTTCCGCGCCATCCGTTTCGAACAGCGCATGGGCTTCAAGATCGGCAAGCACACGGAAAAACTCATCAAGAATGCGGTGAAGATGGAACTTTTCGACCGCTTCTTCGGCCATCGTTTTTTTAACGAACTTACCATCATCCTCTCCGAGGAAAATCCCCTTCCGGCCATAAGCCGCATGGCGGATCTCGGCCTGCTCCGGTTCCTCCATCCCACCCTCCGCATCGACCCAAAGCTCACCACGGTTCTGGAGGAGACCCGGCAGGCCCTGGCCTGGCACCGGCTCCTCTACCTTGACCAGCCATGCCATCAATGGCTGGTCTATCTGCTCGCCCTCATGACCAGCCTTACCGCCCGGGAAGCGGCGGCCTTTTGCGAACGCTTCGAGGTGCCGCCGCGCCACCGGCAGTTTATCCTCCGGGAAAAGATCGCCGTTACCCGGATTGCCCGGATCATGAAACGTGCCATGCCGGAAAGCCCCAGTGGGCTGTATCACCTGCTCAAGGAGCTTTCCCCGGAGGGTATTCTGCATCTCATGGGGCTGATGAAAAAGAAATCCGGCAAAAAAGCCATTTCCCTCTATGTCACGGATTGGAGCCAGCTGAAACCGGAAACCGACGGCAACGACCTGGAAAAAATGGGCTACCGGACAGGGCCGCTCTATGGTACCATCCTGCGCCGCCTGCTTGACGCACGGTTGGATGGCCTGGCACACGACCGGGCCACGGAAACCGCTTTCATCAAGGAACACTACCCTCTTCCGGACCAAGGAAATCAGACCATTATCCATGGACATCCATAAACTCATTCAGGAAATTGCCATCCTTGCTCCCCCGTTTCTGCTGGCCCTCACGGTCCACGAGTTTGCCCACGGATTCGTCGCCTACAAGCTTGGCGACCCCACCGCACAACGGCTGGGAAGGCTCAGCCTGAATCCGCTGAAGCATCTTGACCCCCTTGGGGTGCTGGCCTTTCTGATCATGAAGATCGGCTGGGCCAAACCGGTGCCGGTGGATGCCCGCTATTTCAAAAATCCGCGCCAGGACATGATCTGGGTCTCGCTGGCCGGGGTTTCCGCCAACTTGGCTCTGGCTGTAGCCTGCGGCCTCTTAGCCCGGCTGCTCCTGCCGATCGGCCATTTGCTGCCCATGGCGATCTTCTGGCCGCTCATCCAGATGATCGCCGCCAGCGTCTGGATAAACGTGATGCTGGCCGTCTTCAATCTGATCCCCATCCCGCCCCTGGACGGCAGCCAGGTGCTCAGCAACCTTCTCCCCCATAACCTGGCCAGGGTCTACAGCAAACTGGAACCCCTCGGCTTCTTCATCCTGCTGGCCCTCTTTTACACCGGCGTCATCCCGAAGATCATGCACCCACTGATCTCCTTTGCCCAAGGGCTGATCCTGGGCTGAAGAATTATTGCCTGAGCGCCGCACTTTCCGGGCTTCACTTTGATGGCAGGATAACAAACAGGGGAATGCGCTGAATGGGTCCGAACAGTCCGAATATCCACGAGGCGCTTGCCTATGAAATAAAAAAGGAAATAGCAGACCGTTATTTCGGCTTTAGAAAACTCATCGAGGATGACAAACTAAATTTTAGCGAAAAAATGCGGCAATACTCCTTTATCTTGGAAAAACGGATCAGTTTTGACCTGATCCGCATCTACATCGTTCTCAAAAATGAAAATCTCATCCAGCGATTTTTATCGCTTTCCGGCCTGCCGACCGATCTTTTCTACGACCCGTACCTGACCCAATCCCACACCATCCGGCAAAGGGTTTTTTCCGGGGTGCACATCCACGGACTCACCCATGCCGGACGCTTTAAAAATTTGATATTCGACTGCTACGAGCGTCTTGAAGTGCATGTAATCGAATACCGGACAAGGTTTGACGAACTCGACAAATACCGGGCCGAAATCAACGAAGAAATCGAGGCCTTCTACCGGAAGAATGACCTGGGCTCCATCATGGGTTTTCTCAAAACCCTGGGCGACCCCAACAAGGCGGGCAGCATGGAGGGCGGCATGGAAATGGGGATGGCCCAAAGCTTGGAAAGCAAAATGCGCATAGATCCCCAGCTGCCTCCGGAACACTATCTGCCGGTCATCCAGTCCCTGCCTCCCGTGGCGAGCATCAAGAACGAGCTGAAAAGCATCATTCGTGCCGCATACGAACATCATGGCGCGGAACTGATTTACCTTTTATCCCAAAAAGACAGCAAGGGCGTGCGATGATCTCCGCCATGGAATTTTGTTTTGCTTTTTTGGGAAACAGCCGCTATGCTGTCAGGTAACACGTTAATTATTAATGTAACACTGGAGGAGCTCATGAAATTCCCATCTTTCTCGCGTCTGCACCATCTGTCAGCCCCGGTCCTGTTCTTCAGCATTCTCTCCTGCTCGACGGACGCTTTTGCCGCCCATCCCCTGATCACGGACGACACGGGCACGATGGGCGCAGGCAAGGCTCAGCTCGAAATGACCGGCGAGTATGGGCACGAAAAGGAAGACAGTGTCACCACCACCACAACGGAGGGGGCCGTGGCGCTCTCGTATGGAATAACCGAGACGGTGGATTTGGTTGTCGGCCTCCCCTATCAGCATTCCCGGGAAAAGGCCGAGGATGTCACCGTAAGCGAAAATGGCTTCTCCGACACCTCCCTCGAAATGAAATGGAGGTTCTACGGGCATGACGACTTAAACCTGGCCATCAAGCCAGGGATCACTCTGCCCACCGGCGACGATGAAAAAGGCTTGGGCGCAGGCAAGGCAACCTACAGCCTCTTTTTCATTGCCTCACAGGAGATAGACCCCTGGGCCTTCCATCTGAACCTCGGCTATACCAGAAATGAGAACACCCTGGATGAAGAAAAGGACCTCTGGCACGCGTCCATCGCCTCCAGCCTTGCCTTGAGGGAAGACCTCACTGCGGTTGCAAACCTCGGCGTCGAAAGGAATCCGGACAAACTCGCCGGCACCGACCCCGCCTTCTTCCTGGTCGGCTTGGTCTATGCCCTGTCCGAGGAGTTTGATCTCGATTGCGGGATAAAATACGGACTCAACGATCCCGAGACTGACTACACCGTACTTGCGGGGGTCACGTGGAAATTTTAGGCGCCATTACGGAATAACCTTGCGCCTTGACCCTCGCCGTTAAGAGCAGTGGCCCAGAAAATTTACACAAACCGTTAAAAAGAAAAAGGGGTTAGCGAAAATATCGCTAACCCCTTGATTTTAGTGGTGCGCCCGGAGGGATTCGAACCCCCGGCACCCGGCTTCGAAGGCCGATGCTCTATCCAGCTGAGCTACAGGCGCACAAGCACTATTCTTTCAAACAGGCCCTCCTACCACCCCCGCAATATTGCGCGGATCGGAAAGCACCTGCCAAGCCCGTTCCGTGATCTCGTCTATCTCGGCCAGGGTCACCGAAAGCGGCAGCCAAAGATAGATAACATTGCCGATGGGCCGCAGCAAAAGGCCCTGCTCAAGACCTGCCAGATAGATCGGCCAGCCGACCCGTTCGTGCAACCCATAGGGGGCCTTGGTTTCTCTATCCTTCACCAGCTCCATGGCGCTGATCATCCCGACCTGCCGGAGATTCCCGACCCAGGGCAGGCCGCCAAAACGATGCATCCGCGCTTGGAGATGGCTGATCTTGACCGGCAGCCCAGCCATGGTCTGCGCTTCGGCAAAGACCTGCAGCGAGCCAAGGGCTGCGGCAGCGGACAGGGGATTGCCACTGAAGGTATGGCCGTGGAAAAATGTTTTTCCCTCAGCAT
>JAZDIS010000183.1:0-3611 GCA_043804705.1 Pseudomonadota bacterium
TCCATCTGGCGGATGGTCCAGATGTCGAACTGAAATGGTTGCACCGGAATATAGGCCCGGTCTGCAACGCCAAGTGCATAACGAAGCTCCATTGAATCTCGGCCGCCGGCATCGATGACGATCTCGTCATAGCGTTCGGCCAGGTCCCGGATCTGGGCGGGGAGTCCCCTGCCGAATTTCTGGACGCAGGCCACCCGGGGCTCGATGTTTTCTTCTTCCCGGATCGTGGCCCAGAAGGAGGCCGTCCCCTGCCGGTCGGTGTCCAGTAGCAGCACATCCTTACCCCTTATGGCCAACATGGCCGCGACATTGGTCGCCAGCGTGGTCTTGCCGGTACCGCCTTTTTCACCGCCGAAAACTGTGATGCTCATAGCGAACTCCTTAAAGTATATACGATATATATAGTCTATATTGTTTAGTCGATATAAAATGTACAAGCAATAAAAAAACGGCTGCCCAACCAAAAAGGTTGGAGGCAGCCGTTTTGCGTTACATGGATTTATCTATGCAGCTTCGGGCAGATCCTCTGCCGCCTCGGCCGCCAGGCCGGCCTTGTCCAAAACAAAGTCGGCTGCGGTCTGCGCCTTGGCGGCGGCGGTGAAGATGGCCCGGTTGTCCTGCTTGAGAATGCGCAGCCAGGAATCGATATATCCGGGATGACGCATCTCCTCGAATGGTATGCCGGTGCTTGCCCCCAGGAAAGCGGCGCCGATCTCGGCCACCAGCTCCTCGAAGGCGTAGTCCTGGTCGCCGAATCGCTTGCCGAACTGCCGTTTCAGGCGGGCCGGATGACCGGTCCAGTGCACGATCTCGTGGTAAGCGGTCGAAAAATAAAAATTGAGATTTTCAAAGGCACCACGGATCGGCATGGCGATAAAATCCTTTGACTTGGAATAATAGGCCTCGCCGCCGCCTTGTTTCATGGCGGGAAGCGATAAGATCCTCTCCGCGTCCCGGTTTTCCGGATCGTCAAAAGCCCTGGTCACTTCAAGGGAAGGGAGAGCGAGAGCTTCGCATTGCTCCACATTGAACACGGTGTACATGCGGGCAAAGGGGATCACCTTCCGGTCGCTGTCGTCGGAGTCGGCAATATGATCATCCTCATGACCCTGGCGATCCTTGACCGGCAGGAATTTCCAGAAGACAATCCCAACCCCTTTTTCCCCTTTTTTGATGTGACCGCCGAGCTTTTCCGCATTCCTGTACGTAAGCCAGCGGGGATCGACAAAGCCCTTCATCATGCCAACCAGATTGAGCAGCATGATATTGAGGCCGCGATAGGGTCGGTTGGTATCGGCATTGCGATATTCGCCGTACAGGGCCGCCTCCCAGGGCCTGGCCCAGGGGATGACGCCGGTTTCCAGGGAATCGATGATTCTTTCGGTGATCTCTTCGTAAATACTTTTCTTCTCGTTGTTGTGTGTCATGGTCGTGTCTCCTTGTGATGAAAAAAGGGCAGGACCGCCCGTTAGGGGCGAAATTCCTGCCCTCAACGGGTTTGGTTATGACAGATATCCTGAATCGGCCAGTGACGTTATTGCATCGCCAATCACCAGATGGTCAAGCACCCTGACATCGATTACCTGCAGAATGACTTTCAATTTCTTGGTGAGTTCGATGTCTTGGGGACTTGGGTTGCTTTCACCGGAGGGATGGTTGTGTGTCAGGATGACGGCTGCGGCATTGAGCCGCAGGGCCTCCTTAACCACTTCCCGGGGATGGATTGTTGCACAGTTCACCGAACCGCGGAACATCTCCACGAACTCCAGCAAACGGTGGCTGCTGTCCAGGAACAGACAGGCGAACATCTCGCATTGATAACCGCCGATTTTTTGTTGGATCGCCGCTTTGGCAACATCCGATGATCTGATGAAAACGCCGCGTCTGAGCTGATAACCGCTGATGCGCTTGGCCTCGGTGAATATCGCTTCTTTGGGAGCGGGAAGATAGGTCCCGTCCTGGTCTTGGATGTAAAGCATGTCCTGCCTCCTTGATTGGAAAATAAAAGGGGCAAAACACCCCCAGGGGCGTGTTGCCCCATGGGAATTGTTGTTGGTTTTCTACCGCCTATGAATCCGTTTCAGTTTCGACCAGAAAATGCATCTGAGCCATTCTGGAAAGATCGAATCCGTCCAGATCGTTTTTTCGGGCCAGGTGCATCAGGTCGGTCATCAAGTCGGTTAAACCGGTCTCATGGCAATCAAGAGGTTCGCCTTTCAGCCGGCAGTATTCGGTTAGGATGGTTTCCGCTATTTGGGTCCGAGAATTCATGCTTCACCTCGCTTCCCGGCTGACGGTAGGAGAGTCTGCCAATTCGGAACGATGGACTTGAGAGTTTCGATGGCTTGTTCTCTCCCGATATCCGGGAAGAGCAGCATTTTCCAGAATACCTCGAAAAGCTCTGGCGCGATTTTGATAAGACGGATGTTATTGGCATCACGTCGTACTATTATCAGATTGCGCCGATCTCCCTCTTCTTCCGAAATGTCGTACCCGTCAGCTACCCAGGTGTGTTGCTCATGGAAAGCCTCCTTGACGATGTAAGCGCCTTCCGTGTCCGGATGGGATTCCACCGTCCAGGGTCCTGGGGTGATTTCGAATTCGTCCAGCGGCAATGGCGGATGTCCCGCCGCTTCCCTTGATTCATTCTCTTCGGTGAACAGCTGCCAGGCAAGATCCGGTCGGGCTCTGAGCGCCCGCAGTATCTTTTCCGCGCCTTCGGCGGCCACGCAGAGTTTCTCGATGGACGATTGGTATCGCCCTGGCTCAGTGTTGGCAGCGGCCGGATCGACGGGATTATCGTTTGCATCGACATCGCCCAACTCGTGAAAGTCGTAGAAGATGTCGCCCGATCTTTCCTGCAGCCCTTCGATGATTTCATCCAGAATAGTATCGATCATATCGCGCTCCTTTCCCTGGGTTGCGAAAAGCGCTCCCGTATCGGGGACGTTTTCTCGGCCTGGGATGTGGTTGGTGTGGAAGAGGTCGCCGGAGTCTTGATCATGTTTCGCAACATGCTCCGCGATACCTTGCAGATTATCCGGGTGTCCAGGCAGAGCAGCCGGAGCGGCTTGAGACTGACGACCCTGAAGCGGGATCGTGTCCTGCCGTCCTGAAAGGAAATCGGCCGGGTCTCGATGACCGCATCCTTGACTAGCCTGAACGACTTCTTTTTGGCGATGTTGTCCCAACAGCGTTGCCGCCATTGTACGGCATACTCATGGTCGGTCGGAGAGAGGAGTTTCAGAATCCTTGCGGGGCATTCGCTTTCGTATGGCCCCACGGATTCGTCCATGTCCTTGTAACCCATGTCGTAGTCCGGATCGCTCGGCCGGTAATCCAGCAGAAAGACGAAAGCGACAACCTTGCGGGTCGCCGTGTTCAGTCGGCCGGAAGCCTTGTCGCGCCGGGTGATCTCAACCGCCATGTACGCCGTCCGCATCTTGACGATGGCGATGTCCAACAACGTCCATCGGCCATGCTCGTTTTCACAGTTGACCTGTTCGGTCAGAAATTCTTTTACCGGGGTCTTGCCCCTGTAGGTATATGTCCATCCCATTTGTCTTGCTCCTTTGTATGCACTGGAGGCAGGACCACCCGTTGAGGGCGAT